>NZ_JBYCKY010000870.1:0-7020 GCF_057473605.1 Mycobacterium sp. TH-M82
TGATCTTCGCGTTGGGGCTCGCCGGCGCGGAGGCGCTCACCGGCGACATGTTTCTGCTGATGCTTGGCGGCGGCGCGCTGTCAGCGGCCGCGACCAGCGCTCTGGTGGATTGGGGTGTCGGTAAGGATCGTGTCACCAGGTACAAACGGGGTGGCGGTGCCTCAGCCGGTGGCCGCTTCTTGGGTTGCACAGGGGCTCAACGGGTTGGCGGGGCGGGTTCGCGTTGGATGGTGCGGTACACCGTGGGCCGCGAGACTTTGAACAGCTCGGCGAGGTCGGTGATGGTGTAGTCGCCGGTGCCGTGCATGCGACGTAATTCGTTCTGCTGCTTAACGGTCAGCTTGGGTTGGCGGCCTTTGAGGCGACCTTTGGCACGGGCGACGGCCATCCCTTCTCGGGTTCGTGCCCGCAGCAGGTCGACCTCGAACTCGGCGAACGTGGCGAGGATGTTGAAGAACATCTTGCCCATGGGGTCGGTTGGGTCGTAATTCTGGCCGCCGAGGGATAGTTTGATGCCGCGGCCAGCGAGGTCATCGCCGATCGCGCGGGCGTCGGGCACCGAGCGCGCGAGCCGGTCGAGTTTCGGCACGACCAGCGTGTCGCCGGCACGGACCGCTGCCAGTGCCTGGTTCAGGCCCGGGCGGGCACGGTTGGTGCCGGTGAGGCCGTGGTCGAGGTAGATCCGGTCCTCGGTGACGCCAAGCTCGCCTAGCCGCTGGCGCTGTGCGGTGAGGTCCTGCGCGTCGGTGGAACACCGCGCGTATCCGATGAGGACTCCGGCGTCGGCCACGATCCGACTGTAACGGATAGCCACCCCTCAGTGAGAATATTTCCGTACCGGGTATCTGAGACGCGACCGGAGTATCGCTGCCCGACGTCGCGGGGATACCCGGTCGGCTTGTCGTGGTGTCCGTTTGGGGTTCCGCAAACGGACACCGTGAGGGGAGTAGGTGAGGCACGTCGGAGTTTTCCGCACCTGGTCGGATCACAGGCTATGATCGGGGTCTCCTCGACCAAGTGGGCGAGGCCGTAAACGTAGGGGCTTTTGCATGTTCGCTGTGCGCCGGGTCGGTACCGGTATTGGGTTGACCGGGGCAGCGATGGCTGCCGCGGCGATGGTCGGGCTGGGCGCGGCTCATGCCGCCCCGGGCGGCGATGTTGTCGAGGTTGTCCCCGGCGGCGCTGATGCCAGGTCGGGCGCGGACGCGCTGGGGCCATACGTCACGATGTGGGACCAAGCAGCACAGCAGGCGCTCGCGTCTGGCAACCCTGCCGACTCGTTGAGCACCGCCTCCACCAATTTCACCGACGCGGGCAACGTGTTCAGCGGAGTAGACGTGTCCGGCCTGTCGGGTCAGGTACAACAAAACGCGACTGCGCTCATCGACAGCCAGACGAAGATAGTTGACAGCGTTGTGAACTTCTTGGACGACCACGTGGGTCCAGCCGAAAGCGCCATCTCGGCGCACTCCGGTTCGTTGTCGGATCTGGCCGATCAACTGTTCCTCGATCCACTTAACCAGCAGTGGATCGATGCTAGTGAGTCGCTGCTCAATGCGGGTCAAGCATTCGACACCGCAGTCACCGATGGTTCAACAGCAGACATGGGGGCCGCGCTGCTTCAGACGTTTGGCGTTGACCTCTTCCAAATCGTCCCCACTATTTTTGAGTCCATCCCCACTTTGTCCTTCGGCGACATGCTTGCTGATGTCGCAGGCGATACCGCCGCCGTGACACCGGATCTGTTCGACCTTCCGTTCTAATCTGGCCGGCAGCTTTAGCCGTCTGGCAGTTTAGTAGATGCTACTGGCCGAGCACTGAAACGCCGACTGACGCAGCCCATGAATTCATGGAAATTGCTAATATATTCACAGTTTTGTGGTGTTGACCGTCGGTAACCGTCGGCGCTACGGTCATGTCATGACCGCACCTCGCACACCTGCACAAAGACAGGCCATAGAGACCCTCCAAGGCATCGCAGCTCGAAATCGCATACTACATCAAGAACTACGGAGTGCGATTAGTCGTTTTGACAGAAATCGGCTGGGCAAACGGCTACCGACCCCACCTTCTGGGGGCGAGCAACAACTTTCGCCCCAACTGCGTGAACGATTTCCAGAATTTGCCAAAAATATCGATAACCTCAGAGCCGCGTATCAACAATTCGAGCAGCGACTCGCGGAAGTCAGGTCCAAGCCGATTCCTCCTCCCAAAAAGATCGCAAAGATCGGCGTGGTCGACCCCGCTCGGCTTCAAACGTTCGCTAACAACGCTGCCCAGCGTAATGAGGTACTAGCGAACAAAGTCCAGACGCTCATCAAAAGCCTACAGACTGTCCAGGGATAGCGACCGCCCGGCGACATCGCCTGAAAGAATGATCTAAGTAATAAAAGCCGTACAACTTGAAAGTTAGGATTAGATAGCAATGGCTACGTCAACACAGCAACTAGGTGATGAAATATGCAGCCTGATAGAAACCGGGGCCAACGACCTCGCCGCAGATGTGGTCGAACTGACTAATATCATTCGCGAATTGGATGACGACGGTATAATCTCGGCTGCCGTAGGGGCTATCGTCATAGCGGCGGGAGTTGCAATTGATATAGTCTCGGACGGATTGGAACTGTGCGCCGAATTTGCGTAAATACAGATTTGATCACACAATGATTCGAAAGGAGGCGGCAACAGGCCACAATACGGCATCCGTATTAACAAAGTATCCGTCGTGAGCGGCCCAACACCGCTTGCGAATTGCACAAAATATCAACAACCCCCCGTGGTTCATACACTAAAGGTTATAAGATGGCTGATGTAGTATCTGCTGATTGCCAGGGCGCATTGAACGCCCTCAACGGCCTTTGGACGGCAACCGTGTCGCTCTCGGAACTTCTAACTCAGATAGTGATCGAAGAACTGATATTCGAAGCTCCCGAGCTTGGCGATCTGATACCAGGCATTTTGGACTTAGTTGACAATGCGGTCAAGTGCGCTGAAGCGGTTGCAGAGACGGCTGCTTGATATCCGGCGGACGGTAGGGCCGGACGAGCGAAATCCGCTAGGCACAGGCGCAAGGGCCTGCACCCAGCGTCGATTCGTATTGGGCGCGGCTATCGTTGCGGCGATGCTGATCGAGGTTATCTGGCCTAAGGTCACCGCCTGGGCCGATGAGAAAATCTCTCTCGGGGGTGGCGCTGGCATAGTCGTGGACGGCACCTACTGCACGTTGACCACCATCGGTCACGACAACACAGGTGAGCTGGTAGGTTTCACCACCGCACACTGTGGCGGACCCGGTGCCCAGGTGGTCGCCGAGGGAACAGACACCACCGTGGGAACCGTCGTGGCCGTCAAAGGCGACATCGCCAGCGGCGACCTCGGCTACGAAGTAATCAAGTTCGATTCAGCGAAAGTGATCCCGCTGGCGAACTTCTCGGGATTTGCGATCAACGGCATCGGCCCCCAGCCCAATACCGGCCAGCCCGCCTGCCAGCAAGGCGCTGCCACCGGGTTCACATGCGGTGCCATCGCCGGTCCAACTGTGAACCCTAGGGTCGTCAACGTGAACTTTTTACCCTTTCAGCCAGGTGATGAAGGTGCGCCGGTCACCGTTGATGGGTTTCTCGTCGGTATGCTACGCAACGGTTATAGAAACATAATTTTCTGGGCACCTTCAGTCGTCCCATCCCAGGATTACCCCAGAATCAAAATGATCTATTTCAGCGCTATCCTCGATGACGTCAACGCCAACGGCGGCACCGGGTCTGGATTCACCCCGATCCCGGCGTGAGCCCCAGACTGCACCGGATAACCCGCCACGATGACCGGCGCTGCACGGGCTGCGGTTACGAAGTTTTGGCCAGCGGTGTACCAGGATCGATCCTCATCTGGGCGGTGGCCCACTCAGTGCGAGTCGGGTGTTCATGTCGAGTTTGACCTCGCCGTAGGGCAGAACGTGCGACCAGAACAGCGGGGTAAGACCGCGTTCGTCCTCGGCGGTGAGGGCGCCGTCCCAGTCGGGGTCGGCGAGCACGTCCTGGATCATGAGCACGTTGACGTAGACCATCGCCGCCTGGCAGATCCGCAGGCACAGGACGCTCATCTCCTGTTCGTCGCGTCGGTTGGAGGCCAGTTCGGCGTTTTTGCCGTAGAAGATGATCGAATTGGCGCGGTTCCACGACTCGATGACGTTGAGCCCCTCGTTGATCTCGCGTTGCAGCCCGCGTGAACGCAGGTAGCGGGCCAAAAACACCGTCTTTTGTGCTCGGCCCAGCTCGATCATCGCCTGATACGTGGGGTGGGCGGCGTTGGCCTTCATGAACCGCCGCAAGATCGCCTCGGTGGAGGCAGTGCCGGTTCGGATCGCGGTGGCGTATTTGAGCATCTGGTCGTACTGCTCGGCGATTTTCGTCCAGTTGATCGGCCGCGTCAGCGCCGGTCTGAGCCCCGGCCACGACTCCGGCTCCCCGGCGGTGGGCCGGTAGAGCTTCACCTTGTTGATGCGCTTGATCCGGGGCAGCAGATCGAATCCGAGCAGCTTGGTGATGCCGAACCCGATCTCGGATTGACCGTGGGTGTCCACATAGTTGGCTTCCACCGCCATGTCGGTGCCGTGGTGGATCGCGCCGTCAACCATCGCGTGCACCTCAGACGCCGAGCAGTTGAGCAGCTGGGAGTGGATCGCCACCGAGCCTTTTTCCACGCTCCAGTAAATGAGCACGCCGCGGCGGCCGTAGCGGGAGTGGTACTCGGTGAAGATGTTCTGGTCGAACGCCCCGAAATGGGTGGAATCCGATGCGATCGCAGTCGACGACTCCCCCCAGATCGTGGTGCGGCGGGCGGTGAAGGTGGCGTTGGCGATCTCGATGGCGATCCGCCGCGCCGCCTCGACGGTCAGGTAGCGGCGGCGGGTATAGCGAATCTCGTCCTCATCGTGCCCGTGGGCGCCGCCGGCGACCGCGCGAAGGCCAGTGTTGGTGCCGTAGCCATAGATCGCCAGCAGCAGCCGTTCAGCCAGCACGTCCTCGGGCAGGGTGCCCCGGTCGGCGACCGAGGTGACCGCGCGCAGACAGCCGGTGCGCAGCACCGTTTCTTTGAGGATGTCGATCAACGGCACCGTCCCCCAGCGGGTGCGGATCTCGGTTTTCAGCCGGCGCAGGTTGCGAGGCTCGGCCACCGGCGCCAACGGTGTCAGCTTGATCGCGCCTTGGCGACGATCAGCGACCTGCAGCCAACTGCATTCGGGCAGTACGGCGTGCAGGGCGTCGAGTTCGGTGTGCATCTGCTCACGCAGCTCGTCGATGAACTCGCCCGGATCCAGCGGTTTACGCAACGCCCGGTAGTGCTCGATACGGTGTTCCTCGAAGTCGACCGGCAAATCTTGGGCTGGGTTGCGCCACTTGTCGGCACCTGCCACCCAAATTTCCTTGCACCGCAGCTGATCTCGCAGCACCTGAAACGTGCAGATCTCATAGACCATCCGCACCACCCGCCGCTGCCCACGCTTGTCGGATTGATGAATCAACTCCGCCCAATCACCCGAGAGACCCCGATGTGCCGGTACCGGCTCATCGCCAGGGTAGTAGCGCAGGTTCCCGGCGTTGGCGTAGCGGCCGATCAACTCCAGTGCGTCGAGCACCGGCCGGTGCACGGTGTTGTTGGAGCAAAACTCCAGCACCGACAGCAGCTTGATCAGCCCGGCCCGGTAGTGGTTGGTGTAGGAGGCGCGCAGGGTCGCCTTCACCGTGCGTTGATAGGTCGGCCCCGACGTTTTGAACTCGGCCACCAGATCAGCCAGCACCGCCTGCGGCGCGACCGGATACACCGTGTCGCGCACCAGCTTGTCACCGGCATCGACGGTGGCCTCGGCGACCCGGAACAGCAGATTCTCCTTGCCGGTGACCCGCTTGAACTCCTTGATCAACTCGTTGGTGACCCGCACCTCGGCACGCGCGTTGATCCGGTGCACCGTCGAGCACAACAGCTCCACCAGGATGTCGGTGATCTCCCGTTGGCGGCACACCAGCAGCGCCGCGAGCAGGGTCAGCTTCACCGGTAAAGGGTGCTCACGCAGGTGAGACGGCGACTCCACCGCCGCCCGACCCTTCCAGCCGGCCACGATCTTGGGCGCTACATCGGCGAAAACATCCGCGTTCACTCCGACCGCGCGCACCGCCTGCAGCTTGGCGATCTCAACCAGCATCGTGTTGAGACTGACGTTGCCCGGATCGGATCGGATCGCGGCCAACACCGCTGCACCATCTTCGATTTCCTCGTCCTCGCCACCATCAGCCTCGATCAGCGTGAGCAGGCGCTGCCGCTGCGGCTCGGCCAGTCGCGATGCCATCCGGTCGAACAGCACGTCCTCACCGCGGCGCAGCGCCGACCGCACGATCCGATCCACTCGCCCAGCAGTCGGTGGCTCCACCCGCCGCCGGCGACATTCACCCAGCAGGTGCTCACGCACCCGCTCGGCGCCGCGTTCGACTTGGGTAACGTGTTCGATCAGCCAGCTGGTCAACGCCTCAGCGTCGCCAACTGTGCACTCCTGGAAACCCAGCGCCTGACGGATCTGGGTCCGATGAAACTTGCTGGTACGACCCGTCCACTCATAAAAAGCGATCTCGGTCGGCCTCCACCTCGACCTGGCGGGCCACGTAGTCAACGGCGGCATCGGGAATCTCTGAACGGCCACGCGGGAACCGGCCCCGCTCGGTGTAGAACCGCAGTAGCAGCGCAAAGCCCAGCCTCGTTGCCCCGCGCTTACCCGCAACCAGCGCCACCTCGTCATCGACGAGCGTCCAGCAGTCGATCAGCTCATCCTGATCAACCTCGCGGCCCACCCCGCAGAAGCTACAGCGACAGCCCACCCGCCACGCCGGAAACGCCGTTTGTACCTGGTGACACGATCCTTACCAACACCCCGGATTGGCCGGTCTGGTGTGACGGGGTGGTTTTCCTGGCGGTTTCGGTGCTGCTGCTGGTGGTGGTTCGTCCGGCCCTGCGGCGGCGGCTGTCCTCGGC
>NZ_JBYCKY010000871.1:0-16841 GCF_057473605.1 Mycobacterium sp. TH-M82
CGCTGGGCATCGCCAACCAGCGGGAAACCACGCTGGTATGGAACAAGCAGACCGGCCGCCCGTACTACAACGCGATCGTCTGGCAAGACACCCGCACGGACCGTATCGCGGCGGCGCTCGACCGCGACGGCCGCGGCGAGGTGATCCGGATCAAGGCAGGACTGCCGCCGGCCACCTATTTCTCCGGTGGCAAGCTGCAGTGGATTCTGGAGAACGTCGACGGCGTACGCGAAGACGCCGAACACGGCGACGCCCTGTTCGGCACCTGCGACACCTGGATGTTGTGGAACCTGACCGGCGGTCCCCGCGGCGGCGTCCACCTGACCGACGTCACCAACGCCAGCCGCACCATGCTGATGAACCTGGAGACTCTGGACTGGGACGACGAACTGCTGTCACTGTTTTCAGTGCCTCGGGGGATGCTGCCGCGGATCGCGGCGTCGTCGTCGCGTAAGCCGCACGGCATCACGGCCGGCACCGGACCGGTACGGGGTGAGGTTCCGGTCACCGGCATTCTGGGCGATCAACAGGCGGCGATGGTCGGGCAGGTCTGCTTGGCCGCCGGTGAGGCCAAAAACACCTACGGCACCGGAAACTTCTTGCTGCTCAACACCGGTGAGAAGATCGTACGTTCAGCCCACGGCCTACTGACCACGGTCTGCTATCGGTTCGGGGACGCCGAGCCGGTGTACGCGCTGGAGGGGTCGATCGCGGTCACCGGTGCGGCTGTCCAGTGGCTGCGCGACCAGTTGGGCATCATCGGCGACGCCGCGCACAGCGAAGCTCTGGCCCGCTCTGTTGCCGACAGCGGCGGCATGTACTTCGTTCCGGCGTTCTCCGGCCTGTTCGCTCCCTACTGGCGCTCCGACGCCCGCGGCGCGATCGTCGGCCTGTCGCGGTTCAACACCGGCGCGCACCTCGCGCGCGCGACACTGGAGTCCATCTGCTACCAAAGCCGCGACGTCGTCGAGGCGATGGAAGCCGATTCCGGTGTGCACCTTGAGGTTTTGAAGGTCGACGGTGGGATCACCGCCAACGACCTGTGCATGCAGATCCAGGCCGACACCCTGGGCGTGGACGTGGTCAGGCCGGTGGTCACCGAGACCACCGCCTTGGGCGCGGCCTACGCCGCCGGATTGGCAGTCGGGTTCTGGAAGGACCCGAGCGAGCTGAGGGCCAACTGGCGCGAGGACCAGCGATGGGCGCCCACCTGGAGTGACGATCAGCGGGCAGCGGGCTATGCCGGCTGGCGAAAAGCCGTGCAGCGCACCCTGGACTGGGTTGACGTGTCCTGATGCGCGACCGGTGGGCGGCTAAGGCGTCGGCGCCGGTGCTCACGGTCGGCTTGGCCGCTGCGGGGATCTGGCTGTACAACCATGTTTGGCACGCCTGGCGAGCGATGCCGTCGACGTCGAGTTCGGTCACATCGACTGCAACACGCCAGACGACATCCTGCGCCGTGACCTCGCCAACGACCCGTGCAACCTGCTGGCCGTCGGCCCGCCAAATCGTCGTCAAGACGGATTATCAGCTGTGGGTGTCGGCTAACGAGAAGGGCGCGACGCACCGGGTGCTGCAAGCCTGTTGACGCGGGTGACATTCCTGGTCAGTCGGTTTCGCCCAGGATGTTGTAGACCTCACGGCGGGCGGTGTTGACGATGTCGACGATGCGCTGTTGCTGGTCGGCGCTGGCGACGTCGGCGGCTTGCGCTACCGCGCCGAACAGTTGACCTATCGCTGCACGGAGATTGACCTGCCCTGGGTCGACGTCGTCGGCGATCGCCTGCCACGGTGGGGTCCCGATCTCTTCGGCAGCGGCGCGACCATCGTCGGTTAGCTCGAAAAGTCTTTTGCTGCCCTGAATTCCATTGCCGGCGATCAGGCCTTCGTCGACCAGGAGCTGCAGGGTCGGATAGACAGACCCGGGACTGGGCCGCCACAGGCCCTGACTGCGGTCGGCGATCTGCTGGATCATCTCGTAGCCGTGCATCGGTTGCTCGGCCAGCAGCGCCAAGATGGCGGCCCGCACGTCGCCGCGTCGGCCGCGATGGTGCCGGCGGGTTCTGCGCCGCCCGCCGCGTGACTCCGGGCCGTACCCGAAACCCGGGCCGAAGCTCCGCTCGAAACCGGGGCCGAACCCGAACGGGCCGGGCCCACCGGGTCCATTGCCGTGGCCACGCAGGTGTTCCAGCAACTCTCGCTTGGCTGCGCGCTTCGCCTGGTACAGGTGGCGCTGGTCGCCCGGGGCGAACCCGAAACCGAATCCGCCGGGGCGTATCCCGCCGACGACATGCTCGCCGAACGGGGGAAAAGAGGTGGTCATGAGGTTTTCTCGTTTCTGGAGCGAAAGCACCCGATATGCTTTCAATACATTGACGATATATCGCGACCTGTCGGTATGCAAGTGCCATCACCGTGGCGGGGGAAACCCGCCGGTGCCCGGTGGTGACGGCCACGGGGCCGGAGGGGGGAGCCAGGGACTCCCGGCACGCGGTGCTTGCGGGCCCAATCGGGTCGCCAGCCTGCCCAGTTCCCGCCGGTGCCGTTCGGCCAGCACCGCCGCCAGCACCAACTGCGGCGGCGTACCCGGTGGAGGCGGCGGTGAAATCTGAGCCAGCATGTCGCCGACCATGCGGTACGCCATCGCGTCGCGTACCCGCGGATCGAGCTGCGTTATCCGGGAAAGGAATTGACGGGCCACCTCGGCCGTCTCGGGCCGCAGCGCCGACAGCTGCAACGACTGCGCCCACCACGCGAGCATCGGCGGCATCATCGGCGGCGGCGCAGCAGCCGGACCTCGTTCGCTGATCACCACCGTGCCGGCGAAGACGTCGCCGAGCCGCTTCCCGCGTGGTGACAACAGGCTGCAGATCACCGCCGGGCTGCCGGCCAGCGCCCAGATCTCCACCACCGATGCCAGTGCGCGAAACAGCGCCTGCCGGAAGCGTTCCGGGCCACCGTCATCGGAGACCACCCGCAGGCCCATCACGATCTTGCCCAACGACCGGCCCCGGGTGGTGGTTTCGAAAATGACCGGATACCCGACCTGTAATCCCACCGCGAAGATGACCAGGATCGCCGCGGCCAGTGCCTCGTCGAGCTGCATCAGCGTGAGCGACCACAGCATCAGGGCCAGCACATAGCCCAAAAAGATCACCGTGACATCGATCAGCGCGCTGACCGCCCGCACCGGCAGCTGGGCGATCTGAACGTCCAGCACGACGGCGTCGCCGGTCACCACGTTCGGCATATCGCAAACGCTACCGTCGCTAGGGTTGACCAGGTGGACGTCGACGCGTTCGTGCTGACCCACCGCGCTGCCTGGGACCGGCTCGAGTGGCTGGTCAAAAGGCGCCGACGGCTGACCGGCGCGCAAGTCGACGAACTCGTCGAGCTCTACCAACGGGTCTCCACCCACCTGTCGATGCTGCGCTCGGCATCGTCGGATTCGGCGCTGGTCGGCGGGCTCTCGGCGCTGGTCGCGCGGGCGCGCGCCGCGGTTGTCGGCGCACACGCCCCGCTGACCGGCGAGGTCATCCGGTTTTGGACGGTGTCGTTTCCGGTGGTGGCCTACCGCGCCTGGCGCTGGTGGCTGACGACCGCCGTGGTGTTCTTCGCCGTCGCTGTGCTGGTTGCGTTCTGGGTGGCGAACAACCCGGAGGTGCAGTCCACCATCGCCACGCCCACCGAGATCGACCAGATGGTGAACCACCACTACGCGTCCTATTACAGTGATCACCCCGCCGGTGCGTTCGCACTGCAGGTCGCGGTGAACAACTCCTGGGTGGCCGCCCGCTGCATCGCCTTCGCCATACTGCTGGGCGTTCCGATCCCGTATCTGCTATTCGTCAACGCCGCCAACGTCGGGGTGGCGCTGGGCTTGATGTTCGACGCCGGCAAGGGCGGGTTCATGCTGGGCCTGCTGGTCCCGCACGGGCTGCTGGAGCTGACGGCGGTCTTGTTGGCCGGCGCAGTCGGGATGCGGCTGGGCTGGACGGTGATCTCACCGGGCGATCGGCCGCGCAGTCAGGTGCTGGCCGAACAGGGCCGTGCCGTCGTCTCGGTCGCGGTGGGGCTGGTGGCAGTGCTGGGCGTGTCGGGACTGATCGAGGCGCTGGTGACCCCGTCGCCGCTGCCGACCTGGCTGCGGATCGGCATCGGGGTGGCCGCCGAGGCATTGTTTTTGGCCTACATCGTCCACTTCGGCCGCAAAGCCGTCGCGGCCGGCGAATCCGGTGACGCCGCCGAGGTGCCGGACGTCGTCCCCACCGGGTGAGTTCTCCCGGCGAGCATGCACAAAGTCGCACTCCGCGGGCCTTGCGAGTGCGAGTTTGCGCATGCTCGCGGCGGGGGACGGCGGGTCAGAGCCGCCCGGCGGCCTTCATGGCCAGGTAACGGTCGGCCAGCGCAGGTCCCAGCTGCTCGGGTGCGGCGTCGACGACCTCCACACCGCTGCGACGCAGCCGCGACGCGACTGCGCGCCGGTCGTTGCGGGCACGTTCGGCAGCCGCTGCGTCGTACACCGCCGCCGCGTCGGATCGGCCGCCCGCCAGCTGGTCCACCCGGGGATCGGCGACCGCGGCCACGATGACCTGGTGGCCGGCGGTCAGGCGGGGCAACACCGGCAGCAGGCCCTCGTCCAGGGCGGAGGCGTTGAGATCGGTCAGCAGCACGACCAGTGCGCGCCGTCGCACCCGCCGGCTGATGGTGGCAACCAAAGCGGTTGCGTCGGATTCAACCAGCGCCGGCCGAAGGGGGGCCATCGCGTCGACCAGTTGGGCGAGCAGGCGGGTGCGCCCGGCACCGAATACACCGGCGCGGGTCACCCGGTCGTGGGCCAGCAGGTCGACGTGGTCGCCGGCGCGGGATGCCAACGCGGCCAGCAGCAGCGCGGCGTCCATCGACCAGTCCAGCCGCGGCCACCCACTCGGGTCGCCGGCGGTCGGGTCGACACCGACCCGACCGGCTGCCGTGCGGCCGGTGTCGAGCACGATGACCACCCGCCGGTCGCGTTCGGGCCGCCAGGTCCGCACCACGACGTCGCCGCGACGGGCGGTGGCCCGCCAGTCGATCGAGCGGACGTCGTCACCGTCAACATATTCGCGCAGCGAGTCGAATTCGGTTCCCTGCCCCCGAACCAGCACCGGCAGGCTGCCGTCGATTTCGCGCAGCTTGGCCAGCCGCGACGGCAGGTGTTTGCGCGACAGGAACGGCGGCAGGATCCGCAACCGGCCGGGCACCGGCGTCGACCGCTGCCGTCCCGCCAACCCCAGCGGGCCGACCGAGCGCGCGGTGACGGCGGCGGCGTGCTGGTCGCCGCGGCGGATCGGGCGCAGTTCGGTGACTAGGTGGCGGACCTGGCCGGCAGCGACGTCGAGCGGGTGAATGCGCGGTTCAGCGCACGCACTCGGCGCCCAGGCGTCGCGCACCTGGCCGCGCAGCCGGCGCCGGCCTTCGTTGGCGACCAGCAACGTGGTCTGCGCCGATGCGCCGAGCCGCGCCGAGGCCTGCCCGGACCGGGTAAAACGCAGCGCAGCCGGGCTGGCCGCCAAGCCGATGTCGGTGGCCACCGCGGCAGCGAGTCCCGCCGCTAACACGGCGAACGCTGTTGCAGGCCAAGGAGACAACGTGACGGGCAGGGCACAGGTCAGCGCGATCAGCGCGGTGCGGCCGGTCAGGATCACTGCGGTGCCTATAGCGGCTATCGCGGCACGGCAACCGAGGCCAGGATGCCGTCCAGGACGCCGTCGGGGGTGGCGCCTTCGAGTTCGGCCTCCGGCCGCAGCGCGATCCGGTGCCGCAGCGTCGGGCGGGCCATGGCCTTGACGTCGTCGGGGGTGACGTAGTTGCGTCCGGACAGCCACGCCCACGACCGTGCGGTGGCCAACAACGCCGTCGCCCCGCGTGGCGAGACGCCGAGTTGCAGAGCCGGCGAGTGCCGGGTGGCCGCCGCGACGTCGACGATGTAGCCCAGCACCTCATCGGCGACCAGCACCCGGCGCACCGCGTCGCGGCCGGCAGCCAGATCGCCCGGCCCGGCCACCGGCTTGACCGCCGACAGGTCGCGGGGGTCGAACCCGTGCGCATGTCTGCTCAGAATGGCGATCTCGGCATCCCGCGGCGGCAGGGGCACACTGAGCTTCAACAGGAACCGGTCGAGTTGGGCTTCCGGCAACTGGTAGGTGCCTTCGTATTCGATCGGGTTCTGGGTGGCGGCCACGATGAACGGCTCGGGCAGCGGCCTGGGTTCGCCGTCGACGCTGACCTGCCGCTCCTCCATCGCCTCCAACAGGGCGGCTTGGGTTTTGGGCGGGGTTCGGTTGATCTCGTCGGCAAGCATCAGGTTGGTGAACACCGGCCCCGGACGGAACACGAACGCCGCGGTGCGGGCGTCATAGACCAGAGAACCGGTGACGTCACCCGGCATCAGGTCCGGGGTGAACTGCACACGTTTGAATTCCAGCCGCAGCGCGGCGGCCAGCGTGCGCACCAGGAGTGTTTTCGCCACCCCGGGAACGCCTTCGAGCAGTACGTGGCCACGGCACAGCAGCGCAATCACCAGTCCGCTGATCACGGTATCCTGGCCGACGACCACCTTGGCGATCTCGGTGCGCAGTGCCATCAGCGCATTACGCGCCGGCCTTTGCGCGGCCGGTGGCGGGGAAAGCTGGGTCACGATCGGCTGACCTGCCTTTCGATGTCGTCGAGTGCACGGGCAAGGTGAAGCAGGTCGGCGTCGGAGCTCGGGGCCGGACCGAACAGTAAGTGCTGCAATGATTCCGGATGCATACCACTGCGGTGAGCGGCTGCCGCCACCACCGCCGACTCCGGTGCGGCCCCGGTGTGCATCCCCAGCCCGAGCCGGGGCGACAACCGCTGCAGCGCCGCGACCCGCAGCGCCTGCGCGGCACAGTCCCGGGCCCGCCGTGACCGGTAAAGCCGGCCGCGGCCCTCGACGGTCTCCGACGCACGCACCACGACCGGCAACTGCTCGGCCACCGGCGGGCCCATCCGCCGGCCCTTCCACAGCGCCGCCAGTGCCGCTACCAGGACCAGCTGCCAGACCAGCCAGCTCACATTCTCCGGGATCAGCTCGAAAATCGTTGCTGCGCCTGAGGATCTGTCTTCAAACCGCTGCGGCGCATACCAGATCAAGCGATGCCGGCGACCCGCGAGGTTCATCGCCAGCGCAGCATTGCCCTGCATGAGCAAGCCGGCGTTCGTCATGAAAAAAGCACCGCCGACCACGGTGATGGTGCGCTCGCCGGTGCGGTAGCGGACCAGCGCACCGTCGTAGCAGCTCTCTATCGGCTGCTCCCCTGCCACGACGTAGGTCTCGGTGGCCCGCAGGTCCACCGACCCGGCCCGATCCGCTTCGCGCAGATCGCAGTCCGGCTGACGCGCGAACACCCCGACCCGGTCCAACGCGGTGCGGATCCCCGGCGCCAGAGCCTTGCGGGCGCGTGGGGTGGGTTGCACCAGCAGCAGGTCGCCGGGGAGGTGGGCCAGCCGCTGCAGGTCTTTGTCGCCGATTCGTGCGGTTTCGGCCACCAGCAGCAGTGCATCGGACCGTGCGCCGCGTTCGGTGTCGGCGACGGTGTCGGCGACGACGACGTCGACACCCCGGTCGCGCAGCAGCGTCACCAGCGCGTGGGCTCCGGCGGGCCCGGTGGCGGCCGGGTCCATCCGGCCACCAGCCCGCGGCGTGGTCAGGTAGGCACGCAGCGTTGCCACCGCGATGATCGCGACCAGGCCCAGCGCCACCCACCGCCACGAACGCCACCGGCGCACCCCGCGGGTATCCGGTAGCGCCTGGCTTACCACGCCCGTCACCGGAGTCGCCGCCCTGACTCTGCGGCCACCGCGGATCGCGGGGAATGCGCGGCCTTCCGCAGTTGCTCGTCCAGTTCGGCGACGTCCCGGTAGCCGGCCGCGGTGGCAGGCAGCTCTCCATAGCTGACATCGTTGAAAGTCCCTGCGGCTCGGACCAATTCACCTGCCAACTCGGGTAGGGCGGTACCGGCGTCACGCGCCAGTTCGTTAGCGGTGCGCCCTACAGCGGGATTGAGCACGCCGGCCTGTTCGAGTTCGCGGGCGACGGCGCGCAGCCGGTGGCGGATCGCGGCGGCCCAATCGCCGGACGCCGCAAAATGTTCCGCGGTGGCGCGGTGCTCGGCCGCGCTGAGTTCGGCCGCGCCGAACAGCGGCTGCTCGCCGCGGTTGGTGCGCAGCGTGTGTGAAGCGACGCGGATCGCGGCCAGCGCCGCGACCACGAGCAGGATGAGCAGCACGCTGACGGTGAACCACCCGCCGGGCACCGTCGCGCCCTTGCCCACCAGTTGGCGCAGCAGCATTTCGACGAGGTCGATGAGCTGCTGTTTCGGCGACTGTTTGGGGTAGATCGGTTTGGCCAGTTCGCGTCGGGCTGCTTCGTGCGCAACGTCGCGGTCAACGTCGATGGCGGGCAACGTCAGTGGTCCCCACAGATACTCACAGATACTCACAGCGGCGGGCGGGTCAGCCACAGGCTGTCAGTGGACCCAGTGGCCGGCGGCGCGCCGGCGGTGTGGGTCACCCCGGTCCGCAGCACCAGGTCAAACGCCTCGGCGCGGATGCGGCGGTCGGTGTAAAGCAGTACCACCACGCCGGCGGTGAACGGCAGCACGACGATCTGGCCGACCGCGGTCCCCAGCCCGGAGAGCACCCCCGGCAGTGACACGGTCGTCAGCGACTCGGCGCCATGACCCAGCGCCATCCCGGCCAGATTGAACGGCAATGCCACCGCGCTGGTGACCAGATACGTGATGAGACCGGTCAGCAGCAGGATGCCCAGCACCCGCCAGAAGCTGTTGCGGATAAGGGCGAACGACCTGCCGACCGCTGCGAACACCGGCAGCCGCTCCAGCACGATGGCGGTGGGGGCGAAGCTCACCATCACGTACAGATAGCCGAGCAGGCCGGTCAGCGTCAGGATCAGCGGCATTGCGATCACGGCGGCAGCACCCTTCGCTATCGCGACGGCAAGCAAGACCACCAGCACGCCGGCCACCACCGCCGCGGCCAGCGCGAGCAGCGCCGCCAACCCGATCAGCGCCGCGAACCGCCCACGCACCAGGGCCCAGGCCTCGTCGACGGTGATCGATGAACCGAACACCGCGCGTCCGACGACGACGGTCAGCATGCCGACCAGGACGATGATCGCAAGCGAGGTCATGGCGGTGCCGACGGTCAGCGACATGCCCCACGCGACCACATCACGCCCGGACAGTTGATAGGTCGACGAATCGACGGCCAGTTGGCTGACCACGGCCAGCGGGCCGGCTTGGGTGGCCAGGGTGGCGAGCCAGGTGATCAGCACGACGATGGCGGTCAGGCCCAGCACGACTTTGGGGTTGGCGCGGATGTAGCCGACCGCGCCGTTGTAGATGTCGCTCAAGCCCAGCGGCCGCAACGGGATCACGCCGGGCTTCATCTCCGCAGCCGGGCGGCCCGGTGCGCCATATCCCGGGGGCGGCGGATAGCCGGGCTGCGGGTAGCCCGGCGGGCCATAGCCGGGCGGGTAGCCCGGCGGGCCATAGCCGGGCGGGTAGCCCGGCGGGCCATAGCCGGGTGGGTAGCCCGGCGGGCCGTAGCCGGGCGGGCCCCAGCCGGGCTGCGGGCCATAGCCAGGCCCCGGGTAGTTGGGCGGCAGCGAGTTCACCGGGCCGGACCGCCGGTATTTGCGATCATGGCCCGAGCGTAGCGTTATGCGGCATGGCAGAACTCAAATCCCGGTTGCGGGCCGACCTGACCGACGCGATGAAGGCGCAGGACAAGATGCGCACCGCGACGTTGCGGATGCTGCTGGCGGCGATCCAGACCGAAGAGGTTGCCGGCAAACAGGCCCGTGAGCTCTCCGATGACGAGGTGCTCAAGGTGCTGGCCAGGGAGGCGCGCAAACGCGCGGAGGCAGCTGAGATCTACACCGAGAACGGCCGCGATGTGCTCGCCGCGGAGGAACACGCCGAGGCGCGGATCATCGACGAGTATCTGCCGGAACCGCTCACTGAGAGTGAATTGGCGGACGTCGTCGACACCGCGTTAGCACAGGTAGCCGAGGACCTGGGGGAACGGCCCGGCAAGAAACAGCTGGGACTGGTGATGAAGGTGGCGACCTCGATCGCCGCCGGCAAGGCTGACGGCGCCCGCCTCTCGGCCGCGGTCAAGGAACGCCTGTAGTCAGCTGAGCGTCGCGAGGAACCGCTCGACGTCGATCGCGCAGCGGTCCGGTGTTTCCATGAACGGCACATGGCCGATGTCGAAGTAGACCTGCAGACCGCAGCGCGGAATCGCCCGCCAGGTCGCCAGGTGGTTCCGCAGCGGCATGTGCCGGTCGCGGTCACCGCAGATCAGGATCGTCGGTTCGGCGACAGCGGAGAGTTGGGGTTGGCAGGTGAACACGCGCATCGACCGGGCCGCGCCCTCGATGTGTTCGGGCGACGCCCGTTCGATCACCGCCAGCAACGCCTGGAAGTCGGCTTCGGGCAATGGCCGGCGGAACGCTTTTCGGGCCAACGCTTCCCGCTGGTCGCGGGTCGGGTACGCGAGTGCCGTGAAGCTGGCCTCGTCGGGGAGGAAGTCCAGACCGGTCGTCGATGCGGGGGCAACGAGCACAATCCCGGCGAACCGGTCCGGGTGGGCGAGCGTCGCACTCAGGGCGGCGGCGCCGCCGAGGCTGTGAGCGACAACGACAGGTCGATGAAGATCGAGGGCGTCGCACAGCGCGACGAGGTCGGCACCGTACTCGTCGATGGTGCAGCGCTGCCAGGTGTCGGCGTGTCCACTCGCACCGCAGCCCAGCAGGTCAAACGAGGTGAATCGGTAACGGTTTTCGTCGAGGCGCTCCAGCAGCGGACGCCACGCGGTGTGGTCATTCTGAAAGCCGTGCACGAGCACCAGGTCACGACTGCCCGATCCGGACTGCCAGACGGCCAATTCCGTGCCCCGAATCACGTGCTGTTGCATGCCCGGACTTTATGCGGCGAATCTGCGGTGACGTCATCGAGCCTGCGGCGGGGTTGCGTCAACCAGGCCGACGAGAACATGGGCCTGGCGCCCACCCATCGGTGTGCTTGCCGACCCACGTCCGTGGGTCCGGCCGCGGCGAGGACCCGAGTGGTTTCGGCGGCGAACGACGAGTGCCGGAGAGCGTTGTCGGCCGCTGGCCAGCAGTGACGGTACGGGTTGAGGCCGACTTCAGGGTGGAGCTGAGCGCGCCGTAACATTACGGCTTCGGTTGGCGCTGGATGAAGTCGGCCATGCCGGGAACCGTGAAGGCGACGACGCCATGCTCGGGGGCGAAGATGAGACCTTTGGCAATGAGGTTTGCGCGAACGGGGCCGAAGCTGTTGATGCTGCGTCCCAACCTCGTGGCTACGTCGCCTGATGAGCTGCCGGCGTCGCCGTCGGCGGCCATCTCCCGCAGGTAGCGCTGCTCGGCGCGGGTTGCCCTGTCCCAGCGTGCGCGAAAGAAACCGTCATCGAGGGCGGCGCGCCCGCGAGCCGTACCGACGCGAGCATCGGCGAGGGTGATTACGGGGCCAGCTGCCTCGTTCCAGGTGTCCTGACCGAACTGCTGAAGGAAGTAGGGGTAACCCGACGTGTCCTGCACCACTAGCGCGATTGCTTCTTCTTCCCACTCGACGCACTCGATCGCGGCCGGCTCAATGAGCGCCGTGCGCGCCAGGTTCCGGCTGAGGTGCTCGATTCGTTCGAAGGCGAAGAGTCGCTCCGAGTACGACTTCGCCTCGGCCAAGACGCGCGGCAGGCTCGGCAACCCAGCCAGCGCGAACAGACAGGGCCACCCATTTTGCCCTGCGATGTGGGCCACGGAGCAAACAGCGGTCAGCTCGGTGGGGGTGAGGTCTTGCGCCTCGTCGATCAGGATCGCCAGACCCACGCCTTCCTCTGCGGCCGCTTCGGATAAGTCTTGAGCGAGCTTGTGCAAGTCGGTCTCAAACATTCCGGTGTCCGCGCCGCCGCCGGCGGTTTCGGTGAGGTCTAGGCCGAATGTCCATGCGCCGCCGGTGTCGTAAGACGCCTTGAAGCTCAGGGCCGTCTTGAGGCCCTTCAGCAGCCGCTTACCTGCCGATGGTCGCGCCAAATCCGTAAGCGGCGCATGCAACGCCTCGCCGAGCGTCTCGCGCAGCGACTTGCCGGCTCCGGCTTCAACTTGTGCGGCGATCCAGCTGCGATCCCGGGCGGTGTTGAAGAAGCGAGTGAGCAGAACCGTCTTGCCTACCCCGCGCAGCCCGTAGAGCACCAGGGGTTGTACGGTCCGGCTGGCCTCGATGCGATCCAGGGCGATCCGCCAACGCTCGATCTGACTGTCGCGGCCGACGAGCGCGGCAGGCGGTCGGCCCGCTCCGGGCGCGTACGGGTTTCGTACCGGATCCATCGAACTCCATCTATAGCAAAGTATACACACGTATAGTGTTTCACTAGACGATGGTAGCTAAGCCTATATCGGATCGTCCGACCTAGCAGCGCCGACCGACCAGCGCAAAACTTCCGGTCAAGGATTCCTTGCTGCGGCGGACACGCGGTCGTGACGCGAGGTCGCCGCGCGGTGGATCTGCCCGATCAGTGTCGCCACTCGCGGTGCGCGGCCGCAGGACTACAGCCAGACCCCGTACGAGCTCCGGCGCGACCCGTCGCACGTCATCACCCCATGCGGGGCAGCCGTCGGAGATCCGGCGCGTCGCACGACGCGAAGTCAGGTTTCGACCGCCACGCCCCGTCTTTGGGCCGCGGCAGCCAGGGCATCGTCGAAGGTTGCCAGGCTCGCCTGGTGGTGAATCGCGACATCCAAGACGCAGCAGTCGGGTAGTTTCAGCCCACTGCTCGCGCGCAGTTCGGCAAGGCGCAGTGGCTCGCCATCATCGTGCGGCGCGACCGCGATACCGGCGGCACGCAGATCGTCGCGCATCGACGCTCCCTGCCCTATGCGAACCCCGCCGACAAGGACCTCCGCCAGCGTGATGGTATGGACGAGCATCTGTCCGGGTCTGCCGGCTAACAAGATCGCGGTGGCCGCTTCGTGATGCGGATCGGCGGGATTCAAATGCGCGATCAAGACATTGGCGTCCATCGCAATCATGTGGGCCAGTCCGCGCGCAGCTCGGCCAGGTAGTGCGGCCCGAACGCCTCCGCGTAGCGGCCGCTGCTTGCCAATACGGCGGCGTGGTGAGCTTCCTCGTTGGCGCGCTCAGCGCGTTCGAGGATGCCAGCGCCGACCTCCACCAGGCGCAGCAGCAACTTCGAACGTGACTCACCAGGCCATCGTCTCGCGGCCTGGTCCAAGGCGCGGGCCACCTCCGGTGTCTCGGTCACCTGGTAGCGGGGGCGGGTGGTCGGCATCGGAGAAGTGTACCACCTTTTGGCAGGTGGTACACCGCAACATCACCTGCTCGACATCCGCCGCCGCTCTGACACTCCACCCGGATCACCCGATACCGTCAGCCATCGAACGATGATGCATCTCATGACGACGGGGCATCCTTCAGACCGGAATCCGTTGCAGCCCCAGGATTTCAGAGGCAGAGAATGTTGACGAACACGCAGGTCATCGACTTTTCCACCGATGGGGCGCGGGTGGATCGCGACTGGCTCTGGGACGAGCTGATCGAACATGCGTACTGGGCGAAGTACCGCAGCCGGGAGATGTTCGAGCAGCAGCTCGACAGTGCCTGGCGGGTCGTCGGCGCGTACCGTATCGCCGACGGTCAGATGGTGGGTTTCTGCCGAGCGTTCTCCGATGGAGTGGCCATGGCCTATCTGGCGGATGTGTACGTTTCTCCCCAGGAGCGTGGCCGGGGCATCGGGCATGCGCTGTTGCGGTTGATGATCGATGAAGGCCCCGGCCGGGACTTCCGGTGGATGTTGCACACCGCCGATGCACACAGCCTGTACGAAAGATCCGGCTTCGCCGCACCCGATGCGACGTTCATGGAGCGGGGCTGTCGCCTGCCCCATCTTCGCCCGTAATTTCGTGCCTCTCCTGATGTCATGCCGAATCTCGGCGCCGCCGATCCCGGTTCGTGACTCCAGCACACAGCAGGGCGGTTATCAGCGCGTGGGGCTCATCGGCGGTTGAACGGTTCTGCGGCACAAAAAGGGTAGCCACGTAGAACGGATGCTCGGGCAGTTCGAAGATTCGCGGCTCGTCATCGTCGTCTGTTCCAGTGATGCGGAGACCACCATCTTCGAGTGCCTGCCGGTAAGTGGGGTTCAGGCCGAAGTTGCAGTAGTAGCGCTCGGTTGTCCTGCTGGCTCCGTAGAATCGCGCAACCATCGATTCAGGCTTCAGGTTGACGGGCATGGTTTTCCCGGCCAGCGAGCACGCCAACTCCGAGATGAACAACCGTGAGCTGTACGGGTCGTACTCAGCGTGTTCGGCGTCCTCGAACCCGAGAACATTGCGGGCGTACTCGACGATGATGTGCTGGCACCCCCCGCATGTGCCCAGGGTCGGCACGCCGTTTTCTCGGCCGAATCGCAGTGCGGCGATAGCGCCGACCATGCTGCGGTACGGGCTTCCAGGCGCGCACCACAGCACATCGGCGGTCTTAGCTGGGCCGAGGTCGGTTTCCAGCGCTTCGGTGGCCAGCCAGCGTAGGGAGACTTCCAGGCCAAGTGCCTTGGCGGAATGGCCTATTGCCGCATTGGTCGCGACGTGCGGGGCGTACGAATCGTCGAAGTCACCGATGACAGCGGCGTTCAGCTGATCCGACATCCGCCACCCCCTTCGTTGCCGTCCAGGTGCGGCCTTCCCGGTTTCACCGAAACCTACCCAGTGACGAGGTAGGTTCCGTGGCCTTCGATGACCCGGCCGTCGTCGCCGAACCGCAGAACCTCGTTGACCAGGCCATCATTTTGGTTGCGGTACAAGATGACGAGCGTGTCGATGCCCTGGTCGACACCTTCGACAGTGATCCGAAGGTCCGGGATGCGTTGCACAGCCGCGGTCCAGTAGCGCCGTAGCTCAGCCCTGCCCGGATCACTCCCGCTGTCTCCGGGAACAGCTTTGTGGCCACCGGCGACGTGAACACCGCATCGTCATCGAAATGCCGCAGCACGGCCTCCACGTCGTGGGCGTTCCACGCCTGCACCCACTGCTGGTTGAAGGCGATGGGATCAACTTTCACCACCAGACGGTAACGGCAGCACAGATATTGGTCCACCGATTTTGGCGCAGCCGCACGGTTGTTTAGCGACGCACAGGCGAAGTGCACCTCGCCGTTAATTGAGTGGCGCGGATCCCGCACGGCCTGCCATGCTCAGCAGCATGACCTTTGGCGACTACCAGGGGGCCATCTACTCGCACGGCCTGGCCAGTGCGATGCCAACGCTGCCAACAAACTTCACCGACCTGGAGGCGAAGGCGGCTGCGGTGCTGCCCCCGCAGCTTTGGTCCTATGTCGCCAGCGGGGCCGGTGATGAGCACACCCAACAGGCCAACATCACTGCGTTCGAGCGCTGGGGGCTGATTCCCCGGATGCTCGTCGGAGCCGACAAGCCTGACCTGTCGGTCGAGGCGTTCGGGATGAAGTTAACGGCACCGGTGTTCCTGGCTCCGGTCGGTGTCATCGGTATCTGCGCCCAGGACGGCCACGGCGACCTCGCCGTTGCTCGCTCTGCCACCATCACCGGGGTGCCGATGATGGCCGCCACGTATTCCGCGGACCCGCTGGAGGACGTGGCGACGCAGCTTGGTGATACGCCAGGGTTTTTCCAGCTGTACGTGCCAGGCGACCGTGAACTGGCCGCCAGCTTGGTGCGGCGGGCCGAGGCCGCCGGGTACAAAGCCCTCGTCGCCACCCTGGACCAGCCGGTGTCGGGCTGGAGGCCCCGCGACCTGGCAACCGCGTACTCGCCGCCCCTGCAAGGACACTGCCTGGCCAACTACATCAGTGACCCGGTGTTCCGGGCGGGCCTGGACAAGCCCCCCGAGCAGGACCTGCAAGCGGCCATGGCGCACTGGAGCCGAACCTGGAACACCTCGCTGATTTGGGGCGACCTGCCGTGGTTGCGCTCGCTGACCGAGCTTCCGCTGATCCTCAAGGGCATCTGTCACCCTGATGATGCCCGGCGCGCCAAAGACACCGGAGTCGACGGCATCTATGTCTCCAATCACGGTGGACGTCACGCCAACGGTGGCCTCCCCACGCTGGCTTGCCTACCGGCGGTTGTGCAGGCCGCTGACGGGCTGCCGGTGCTGTTCGACTCGGGTATCCGCAGCGGCACAGACATCATCAAGGCCCTTGCCCTGGGAGCAACCGCGGTCGGCGTCGGCAGATCGTACGTCTACGGGTTGGCGCTGGGCGGGGTCGACGGTGTCGTACACGTCTTGCGTTCGCTGCTGGCCGAAGCAGACCTCATCATGGCGATCGACGGCTACCCCAGCGTCGGCGACCTCACCCCCGCAGCACTGCGCCGCATCGGGTAACACCCGGCCGCGCGGTGCAACTGCATCGAGCGCGGGTCGATGTCCCCTGTCACGGCCCAACCGCCGGACCCGGCGCACCCGCCTCAGCAGCTCACGAACCGGCGGCTCGTCGAGGCTTCCGGCGTGTCGGTCCAGCCAGGCATTGAACTCCACGACGCCAATCCGCCGAGCGGGTTGGGCGGCATCTGGCCGCGAGCCGGGTCTGGTCTGAGCCGCCCGGGCTACCGCTCGTGATTCCTACACTCGAACGATCAGAGAGGGTTTTTCAGTGTCGGGGTGGCGGGATTCGAACCCACGACCTCTTCGTCCCGAACGAAGCACGCTACCAAGCTGCGCCACACCCCGTGTGAAGCCA
>NZ_JBYCKY010000872.1:0-2623 GCF_057473605.1 Mycobacterium sp. TH-M82
GCGGTGTGCCCAGGCCGTAGATGCAGGACACCGACGCCACCACCACCACGTCACGCCGGGACAGCAGGCTCGACGTCGCCGAGTGCCGCAGCCGCTCAACGTCGTCGTTGATCGAGCTGTCCTTTTCGATGTAGGTGTCGGTTTGGGCGATGTACGCCTCCGGCTGGTAGTAGTCGTAGTAGGAGACGAAGTATTCAACCGCGTTGTGCGGCAACATCTGCCGCAGCTCGTTGGCGATCTGAGCGGCGAGCGTTTTGTTGGGCTCCATCACCAGGGTGGGCCGTTGCAGCCGCTCGATCAGCCAGGCCGCGGTGGCCGACTTGCCGGTGCCGGTGGCACCGAGCAGCACCACGTCGCGCTCCCCCGCGTCTATCCGGCGTTCCAGCTCCGCGATGGCGGTGGGCTGGTCACCGGCGGGCCGGTACTGGCTGACCACCTCGAAGCGGCGGCCGGTGCGCACCAGCCCCTCCACGGCATCTGCCGCCGGGCGGTACGCCGAGTGCGCGACGACGGGGTGTTCGGTTGCGAAGGCCACCCAGTCAGGGTAGGGCTTCGCCCCGACACTCCAGCGGGAGCTCATGCACAATGACGGAGTGTCCGGGCAGACGCCGGTGAGCAAGGGTGCGCGGCGACGGAATCGTCATAACACCAGGGTCAACACCAGGGTCAACACCAGCGTCGCAGACGTTGCCGCGGTGCATCCGCCCAAGCAGGAGGTCTTCGACCTGGTCGCGGGCACCAACAGCGACCCCAAAGGGGTCGTCCGGGCGGTGGACGAGTTCGCGGTGCGGCCGTGGGGACTCTACATGGCCCGGCCGACGCCCGGCCGGGCCCAATTCGACTACCTCGAGTCGTGGCTGCTGCCCGCACTCGGGCTGCGGGCGAACATCTTCCACTTCAATCCCGGCTACGAACGTGACCAGGACTTCTACCTCGATGTCGGTGTGTACACGCCGGGGCCGACCGTGTGGTATTCCCAGGACCATTACCTCGACCTGGTCGTTCACAGCGGCGTCGGCGTCGAACTCACCGATATCGACGAGTTGATGGCCGCCATACGGCACGGTCTGCTTCCCGCGGACGACGCCGAACGCGCGGTGACCCACGCCGTCGCCGCCGTCGACGGCCTGTCCCGGCATGGCTATGACCTGCACCGGTGGCTGTCAGGCAACGAGATGGACCTCGTCTGGCGCGGGCGGTAACCTCAGCAGCGATGAACCCGACCAGCAGAATGAGCATCGGCGCGGTGACGACGGCGGCACTGATCGGGGGTGGTCAGTTGATTGCGGCCTCGACGCTGGCCCCGACGCTGGCACTGGCCCAAGACGAACTGCACAACGTCACCTATCTGGCGAGGGTCGACGGCGTGGCACCCGGCAGCCAGGCCACCTTCCGGCTCAACGACAACGAGCTCAACACCGCGCCGTTGAGTTCACTGCCGGGTCAGGTGTTCGAGGCGCACACCGTGCTGCTTCATCCCGATACAGCTGGAATGCAAGTGTCGGTCCCGTGGCCTTATGCGGCGACCGTCCATTGCGAGATCGCCGTGGACGACAACGTCACCACCCAGATCGATCGGACGGTCGGACTGACGCTGGGCGCCAACGACCCCAATAGGATCGTGTCCTGCGGCGCCCCGCTCACCGATACCGTCGCCGGAGCCGCCGCTAGTGTGCTGCGCCGTTAATTCGTTATGTAGTTGTAACCGCTGGTTGCTGGCGTCGCCGCACAGCGAGACATGTTGGTGGATGCGATGATTGACCTATGGTATCGCGCGGGAGACCGAAGGCCGAGCTGGTGTTGACTGACGAGGAGCACACGACGCTGACGCGGTGGACGCGGCGGCGGAAATCGGCGCAGGCGTTGGCGCTGCGGGCGCGGATCGTGCTCGGCTGTGCCCAGGGTCTGTCGAACAAGCACGTGGCAGCGCGAGAACGGGTGTCGGAGCCCACGGTGGGAAAGTGGCGGGCCCGGTTGGTCGAATCGCGCCTTGACGGGCTGGTCGACGACCCGCGGCCCGGGCGGCCCGCCTCGATCACCGCCGGGCAGCTCGAAGACGTGGTGGTGGCCACCCTGGAATCGACCCCCGCCGACGCCACACACTGGTCGCGGGCATCGATGGCCCAGCGCTGCGGATTGAGCAAGTCCACGATCGGGCGGATCTGGAAAGCCTTCGAGCTGCAACCCCATCGCAGCGAGACGTTCCAGCTGTCCAACGACCCGCTGTTTGTGAACAAGGTCTATGACATCGTCGGGCTCTACCTGGACCCGCCCGAGGCCGCGGTGGTGCTCAGCGTGGACGAGAAGTCCCAGATCCAGGCGCTGGCGCGCAGCCAGCCGGCATTCCCGACGATGCCCGGCATGGCCGAGAGACGCACCCACGACTACGTCCGGCACGGCACCACCAGCCTGTTCGCCGCCTTCGACATCAGCGACGGCACGGTCATCACGTCTTTGCACCGGCGTCACCGCGCGATCGAGTTCCGCAAGTTCCTCGCCAAGATCGACACCCAGGTCCCCGCCGAGCTCGACGTGCACCTGGTCGCCGACAACTACGGCACCCACAAGGCACCCACCGTGGCGACCTGGCTGGACAACCACCCACGCTTCCACATGCACTACA
>NZ_JBYCKY010000873.1:0-7974 GCF_057473605.1 Mycobacterium sp. TH-M82
CCGGCCGGCGGAAGGGCCTGGCGTTCATCGAGGGGCGGACCACCGCCGAACTGGTGGCCCTCGGTGAGGAGATCTACGACGAGATCATCGCCGACAAGATCTGGCCGGACACCCGCAACCTGGCCCAGATGCACCTCGACGCCGGCCAGCAGGTGTGGCTGGTCACCGCCACGCCCTACGAGCTCGCGGAGATCATCGCCCGCCGGCTCGGCCTGACCGGTGCGCTGGGGACAGTCGTCGAATCCGTCGACGGGGTGTTCACCGGCCGGCTGGTCGGCGAGATCCTGCACGGCGCCGGCAAGGCGCACGCGGTGCGCTCGCTGGCCATCCGGGAGGGGCTGAACCTCAAGCGCTGCACCGCCTACTCCGACAGCTTCAACGATGCGCCGATGCTGTCGCTGGTGGGCACGGCGGTGGTGATCAACCCCGACGCCGCCCTGCGGGTGCTGGCGCGTGAACGGGGCTGGGAGATGCGCGATTTCCGCACCGCGCGCAAAGCGGCGCGGATCGGTGTCCCGTCGGCGCTGGTGCTGGGGGCGGCCGGCGGTGCGCTGGCCGCAGCCGTGGCGCACCGCCGCGAGCGCGGGTGACCGGCGCGCACGCTGATAGGCTTCGCCGCGCACCATTGCGATCGGAAGGCAATCCGCCATGTCAGTGCACGCAGAGTCGCAAGGCATCATCGGCACCCACTACCGGTTCCCGGACTACTTCGAGGTCGGCCGGGAAAAGGTCCGCGAGTTCGCGCGCGCGGTCGAAGACGACCACCCCGCCCACTTCGAGGAGGAGGCGGCCGCCGAACTTGGCTACCCCTCACTGGCGGCGTCGCTGACGTTCCTGGCGGTCGCCGGGCGACAGGTGCAGCTGGAGATCTTCACCAAATTCGACATCCCGATCAACATCGCCCGGGTCTTCCACCGCGACCAGAAGTTCACCTTCCACCGGCCGATTCTGGCCGGTGACCGACTGTACTTCGACACCTACCTCGACTCGGTCATCGAATCGCACGGCACGGTGATCAGCGAGATTCGCAGCGAGGTCACCGACGCTGACGGTAACCCGGTGGTGACCAGCGTCGTCACCATGCTCGGCGAATCCGCCCGCCAGGAAGCCGACACCGAGGCGGCCACGATCGCTGCGATCGCTGCGATCGCCTCGACACCAGGGGGCGGCGGGTAGCGCCGCAGCTTCAGCGAAGCTCAGCCGAAGAACACGTTGCCGCGGACGGCCAACCGGCGATACAGCGTCAGCTGGATGTTCTCCCGCACCTGGTCGGTCAGCTCGAAGGTGAGCATCGGATCCTCGGCGGCACCCACATCGTAATCGGCGGTCTGTATCGGCTCCCCGAACACGATGTGCCATTTCGACGGCAGCGGCACCAGGCCGGCGGGGCCGGCCAGCGGGAACAGCGGGGTGATCGGGAAATAGGGCACTCCCAGCAAGCGGGCCAGCAGCTTGACGTCGGCCAGCATCGGGTAAATCTCCTCGGAGCCGACGATCGAGCACGGCACGATCGGCGCCTTGGTGCGCAATGCGGACGACACGAACCCACCGCGGCCGAAGCGCTGCAACTTGTAACGGTCTTTGAACCGCTTGCCCAGCCCCTTGTACCCCTCCGGGAACACCGCGGTGAGTTCGCCGGCGGCCAGCAGCCGATGCGCGTCGGAGGTGCAGGCCACGGTGTGGCCCGCTTTACGAGCGGCCGCCCCGATCACCGGCAGGTCGAACACCAGGTCGGCCGCGAGCAGCCGCAGGTCGCGATGCGCGGGATGCTGGTCGCGTACCGCGACCGAGGCCATCAGCGCGTCCATCGGCAGCACCCCGGCATGGTTGGCAACCACCAGTGCCGCACCGGTGTCCGGCAGGTTCTCGATGCCCGTCACCTCGACCCGAAACCATGACTTGAAGAAGAACCTCAGCAGAGGCAGTGCGATGGCGTTGTTGAAGTGCGGGTCGAACCCGAACTCGTCCACGTCGTAGTCGCCGGTGATCCGCCGCCGGAGGAACTCAGCCAGCGCGGCGACCCTCCGGGCGAACTCGCCGGCGGACTGCTCGGTAGTCGGCGTCTCGGCTGCGGCTCCGCGGCCCCGGTCCATCCCGCGGACGACGGTGGTAATCTGCTCGGCTGATCTATCGCGCCCGGAATCGGAGAGCACCGAAGGGTGGCGACGAGCCGCGGCAGCACGCTGAGTCGCCTGTCGCTGCGCGGCGGTTCGGCCCGAACTCGCGTGCAGCGGAATAACTTTGGCTTTCGAATCGCCTGCCACGATGTCAGCCTCCCCTCCCCCGGTCGAAACTCACGGTGCGTTGACCGATGTGCTGGGCCGCGGTCACCACGCGACGCTCCAGAGAGCGCACCCACTGCGGGTCGATAATCGGATTCAGGTCACGACCGCGCAGATAATCCTCGAACGCCTCGGCGGTGGTCCATTTCGGGCTGTAGCCAAGGTCGACCCGCATTCTAGCCGTATCCATCACCCGGCCAAAGCTCAGATAGTCGAGCTGCTCGCGATTGATCTCGGTGCGACGGTTGGCTCGTCTCAGCGAATCAAACACCAACAGTCCGAATCCGGGCACCGGCAGCTGGATCCGCCCCGATCGCCGGATCGCCTGCGACAACATGATGATGCCGCTGGCGCCGATGTTGAAGGTGCCGGATTTGCCGGCCATGGTGGCGCACTCCAGGGCACCCAGTGCGTCCTGCTCGTGCAGTAGCTGCAGCCGCGCGTCACGGCCGAACACGGTGGGGACCAGCGGGCCGGCCAGATACCGGGACAGCGCGGTGTCCATCGCCGGGCCGATCATGTTAGCCAACCGCAGGACGGTGACCGTGATGTCCGGCCGACGCCGGCCCAGCCCGCGAGCGTAGCCCTCGATGTCGATGCTGTCGCGGCGGAAACCGTCACCGGGCGGGCGACCGGTGCTGTCCTCGCTGAACTGCACCGGATCATGCGAGCTGCACCCGTACACCTCCGAGGTCGACTTCAGCACCACCCGGCGCACCGAAGGTGCCCTCTGGCAGGCGGCGAACAGCTGCATCGCGCCCATCACGTTGAGTTCTTTCAACGTCGCCCGGCCGCCGGATCGTGGCACATACGACGCCACCGCCGCATGCACGACGGTGTCGACGTCGCCGTTACGAATCACCTTGGCGATAAACGGGTTGCGGATATCGGCGCGGACGAACTCGGCACGCCCCATTCGTCGCAGCATGTCTTTGCTCGGTGCGATTGCGTCCACTGCGATGACCTGGCTGATCAGTGGGTTCTGGGCGAGCCGAGCGGTCAGATAGCCACCCAGGAATCGAGACGCCCCGGTGACCAAAACGACTTTGGGGTAATGCCGAAGATCGCTGCGACTGCCGTCGGTTGGGGGTCCGGCCGAGTCCATCCCGTTAGCCTAATGGCCGCGGCGGACAAGCAGTACCGGTGAGCGGCGATATTCAGCGCGAATTTACTTGCCGAGTTTTCTGCGCTGCACCCGGGTGCGCCGCAGCAGCTTACGGTGCTTCTTCTTCGACATCCGCTTACGCCGCTTCTTGATGACTGAGCCCATGAACTCCGCTATCTGCCTCTGCCTTGCCTGGCCACTGCCGGGCCGGGTTCAGACTTTCCAACCGATTCGATCAACCCGGTCACTGTACCCGGACGGGTGCGCGGGACGGAAAACCGGCACCGCCGACCGGCACGCCGGCGTGGCAGTCCGAACCGAGCGTCACGCCGCGGCAACGCTCGGGGCTTGCGTTCACCCGGTTGCTTAGCCCGCGTCGAAGAAGGAGGTCTCCAGCAGGTCATGCACTGCCTTGGCATGCACCCGAAAAGACCGTCCGACACGAACCGCGGGCAGCTCGCCGTTGTGCACGAGTCGGTAAACCGTCATCTTGCTCACCCGCATCAACGCGGCCACCTCGGCCACGGTGAGGAACTGAGTTCGATCCGGCTGACCATCGAGCGAGCCGGTATCCCGTGCCGATTTGCCAGCAGCCGAATCTCGCGCCGAAGGCCCGTTCATAGACGTCATCGTCACCCATTCCGATCGGGCACGTGCAGTCCCGGCGGCTTCCCCTCCGCTGACACCACACGCGCATGCATAAACGAGAATAGCGGGACCAATGAGGTTTGTGCGACGGGTGTGGGCCAATTTGTTGAAAATAAGAGAATCACATATGTGTAGTTTTGGGCCGCTCAGAGTGTGTTTCCGAGTGGGTTTTCGCGGCGCGCACCGCCAGGTCGACGGCGGTCCGCAGACCGCCGCGCTCCAGCTCCCGCAGCGCGGCCGCGGTGGTGCCACCGGGCGAGGTCACCTCCGCCCGCAGCTGCGCCGGCGTGGTGTCCGTAGCCGCTGTAGCCGCTGTAATCCGGTTCAGCAGCATTGCCGCCGATCCGGCCATCGTCTGCACAACCAGCTCAGTGGCCACCCCGCGGCTCAACCCCGCGGCAACCCCGGCGTCTACCAACGCCTCCACCAGTAAGAAGAAGTACGCCGGGCCCGAGCCCGACACTGCGGTCGCCGCGTCCAGCTGGCCCTCCGGGAGAATCGTCACACTGCCGACGCAGGTGAACAGCGCGGCGACCTCGTCGAGCTGCTCGGAGCTGGCGAAGCGCCCCCTGGACAGCACGCAGGCGCCGGTGCCGACCTCCACCGGCGTGTTCGGCATCGCCCGTACCACCGCCGTCCCGGCCGGCAGCTTGGCTTCCAGGTGCTCGGTGGTGACACCGGCGGCGATGGTCACCAGCACCTGTTCGGGGCCGTCTCCGTTGACCCCGGCGGCCACCTGGGCGATGTCGTCGAGCACCGAGTCCACGTCATCCGGCTTCACGGCGATGATCACGATGGACGCGTTCTCCACCGCATCGGGAACCGACGTCACCAACACCGAGTGCCTCTCGGACAGGTAGCGGGCGCGGTCGGCCGCCTGTTCGGCCACCACCAGGTCCTTGACCGGGCGACCGGCTCCCAGCAAGCCCGACAGCAGAGCTTCGCCCATCCTGCCGCCGCCGACGATCGCGATTCTGGCCATGCCGACAGCATGGCAGACCCGATCCGGGCGATCGCAAGCACGGCGCAAGCCGGGCGCTGGGGCACCTCCCGCTTGCGGGGGACGGGTCGCCCGGTATCACGACGGCCGGAAGTGCTACCGGCCAGGCACCATCGCCAGCTGTCGGGTCTGCACCACGATGCGGCCCTCGCAGTCGACGACGGTGTGATCCTCATCGAACCAGTCCTGCCCGATCTGCACGCAACTACACAACACCCGCAGCCAGCCGTCCGCCGGCAACCCACGCAGATAGGCGGTGAGCTGCACGGTGGGCGCCCAGCCGGTGCGGTCCACCGCGAAGCTCACCGGCGCAGACACATCTCCGCACATCAGCGCGAACAGCACGTCCGGCGCAGCACCGCGGGGCCGCACCCACATCTGGATCATCGGCGGACTGCCGTCGGTGCTCGGCCGCAGCGTCGGCACCAGCGGTCGCACGTCGCAGCCCTCGGCCAGGTGCACGAGCCCGGCCATCGGATGTCCGGGCCCGATCGGTGCGGCATCGGCGGGCGGCTCCGGCGCCATCAAGCCGGTGATCGGGTTCGCAGACAGCAGCGGCGGAGCCGCGTGTTCCGGTTGGCCGAGCGTGACGGCGGCATGCACGGCGGTGCGCTCACCCTGGGTGAGTTCGACGTCGACCACGCTGATCCGGCGACCGCGCTTGCGGATCCGGGTCCGCAATCGCATCGGCCCGGGGTCGGGCGCCCACAGGAAACTCGCGGACACCGCGATCGGCTGCACGCCGCTCGACTGCCCGGCAGCGGTGCGCGCAGCGTTGGCGCACAACGCCAGCATCGCGCCGCCGTGCACCTTCGGGCCGATGGTCCAGTGTTCGTTGAGCTCGGCTTCAAAAATCCTGGCGTCCGCAGCGTTCTCGGTGTTCTCGGTGTTCTCGGTGTTCTCAGGGGCCGCGCGCAGCGCCATCGCGGTGCTGAACGACGTGGAACTACCCATGCGACTCCTCTGGCTCATTCGCTTCGCTGGTCACCGCGCGGTCATCCGCGCCGCAGGTGTGCCCGGGCGAACTGCAACGACTCAACCAGCAGCGCCTCGCGTTCATGGGCCGACCGTGCGTGCGAGGTCGACACCTCCAGCACCACGTGGCCGCCGAAATCGCCACCGGCCAGCATCTGGCACACCTCGACGGTGGGCTGATCGCCACGCCCGGGTACCAGGTGCTCGTCGGCCGGTAATCCGCTGCCGTCACAGAGGTGCAAGTGGGCCAGACCCGAACCCATGCGACGGGCCATCTCCAGCGCGTCGGTGCCGGCGGTCGCGGTGTGCGACAGGTCCAGGGTGTAATGCGCGTGGTTACCGTCGAGTGGGTCGTAGGACGGGGCGAAAGCCGAGATCGCCGGCCCCGGGCCGCCGCCACGCCGGCGCATCCGCTCCCTCGACTGGCCGACGCTAAAGAGCCGGTCCGCCCGAAACGGGAACATGTTCTCCACCGCCACCAGCACGTCGCCGGCGGCTTCGAGGGCTGCGACCTGCTCGCTGAACCCCTCGGCGTAACGCCGCTGCCAGCGGAACGGCGGGTGCACCACAACGGTCTGCGCGCCGAGCCGCTGGGCCGCCCGCACACTGCGTTCCAGCTTGTGGACCGGGTTGGCTCCCCACACCCGCTGCGAGATCAGCAGGCACGGTGCGTGCACCGACATCACCGGTACGCCAAAGCGTCGCGACAATTTCCTGACCACGCCGATGTCCTGGCTGACCGACTCACCCCACACCATCAACTCGACGCCGTCGTAGCCGAGCCGGGCCGCATAGTCGAATGCGGCCTCGGTTCGCAGAGGATAGACCGAGGCCGTCGACAGGCCGACGGTGATGGCTGGGCGCACTGTGTTTCGGTGACGTCTTCGGTGACCGGTTAATTCGCGTGCAGCGCCAGCGGCCCGAGCGTAATCAGCAGGCCGACCGCCACCGCGGTCAACGTGCTGCCGATGTCGACGGTCTTGCGGACCGCCTGCACGGCGGCTACCAGACCGAGCGTGACCAGTACCGCGAGCACCAACGCCACGATGTTGTTCCAGCGCCACAGCTGGTCGAAGGCGATGAACAACCCGGCTCCGAACACCACCGCCAGGATCGACTGCAGCACAATCGCTCCACCGCTCAGCAACTCGGACAGCCGGCTGCGCTCCTCGGTGAGCTCATCGTCGAGGTCGGCCTCAGCGTCGAGGTCTTGGCCGTCTTCGTCGAGGTCACCGTCGCGGCCAGCGTCCAGCATGTCCAGCCCGACGTCGTGGTGCTCAACCGGGTCGGGACTCATCTGCTCGGCACCGGACTGCAACGCGGGGCCGGGCCGGCCCTGCGCCGCGTCGGACGAGTCGGTCCGGTGGACCGGCCGCGGGTACTCACTGCGCTGCGGGCCCGGAGCACACCGAGGCTGCGGCGGGGATTCGGGCCAGCGCGGCTGCGGCTCAGCCAAGCCGACGGCCGCTGCCCGGTCGTCGGCGAGATGCTCGGCCACCGGCTGATCACCGTCGCGGTCCGGCTCGGAGTCGTCGGCGCGGACGCTCTCGTGGTCCCGGATAACCGGGATCTCGCCGGTCAGTTCGGCCACCGTCACCGCGTGGGCATTACCGCGCCGACGCCGGCGTCGTCCGGTGACCGGCGGAGAGCCGATATTGCCGTTTTTGGCCAGCAGCTCAGCCACCGAAATCGGCCGGGTGGCGCTCTGCTCGCCGGGGTGCCCACCAGTCGTCATCGTTTGCCGCCTCTCGACCGGGCGACCGCCAGGTTTTTGGCATCGGCCACCGCCGTCTCCACCACAGCCGTTCCGCCAGCTTCGCTGTCGAGTTTCCGCAAGATCAGACCCTCCCGCAGTGCCCACGGGCAAATGTCCACCGTGTCAATCGACAGCGCTCGCATGCTCGCCTCCGCCACCAGAGCCCCGGCCACGATCTGCGGTGCCCGGTCGGCACTGACTCCTTCCA
>NZ_JBYCKY010000874.1:0-3578 GCF_057473605.1 Mycobacterium sp. TH-M82
GGATCACCACCCGAACAGTGTCGTCGGCCTCGGCCCGGCAGAACGCCTCGTCGAGCTGCACCAACAGGGTGCGGTTCTGCGCGTTGTGCGCCTCGGGCCGATTGAGCCAGATCCGGGCGATGCGGCCGTCGTCAAGGGTTTCGTAGTCCACCAGGTCAGCGGGGATCTCAGTGACCGCGCTGGTGCCGGCATGATCAGGGCTTACGGGACTTGTCACGGGCGCCACCTCACTTGTTCGCGCCCCACAGCCTACGTCCGCCGGCGCCCTCACCCGCCGCTGGGTGGCCGCTGGGCGCTTGTGCGGCTGTGACGCACGGCGCACTTCGCTACAGTTGTGTCATGGCTGCTAAATCTGACACGGCCGATATCGGCGAGGTGGAACCGCTGGCCGACAGCACCGCACGCCAAGCCAGGCGAGTGGTCGCCGCCTACGCGAGCGACGCCGACGAGTGCCGGGTCTTTCTGTCGATGCTCGGCATCGGGCCTTCGAAACCCGAGACATAGATGACCCCCGGGGGCGGTCACGACGACGAAAGTCCCGGGATTTCCGACTTCGTGGTTGTCGCCAACCGGCTGCCCATCGACATCGAGCGGCACCCGGATGGGTCGACCACCTGGAAACGCAGCCCGGGCGGGCTGGTCACGGCGTTGGAGCCGCTGCTGCGCCGGCGGCGCGGAGCCTGGGTGGGATGGCCCGGCAACATCGATGTCGGCGGTGACGCGGGCGGTGATGTCCAGGCAACCGCGGAGCCGATCGAGGCCGACGAGCTGCAGCTGCATCCGGTGCGGCTGAGCGCAACTGACATCGCCGAGTACTACGAGGGATTTTCCAACGCGACGCTGTGGCCGCTGTACCACGACGTCATCGTCAAACCGATCTACCACCGGCAATGGTGGTACCGCTATGTCGACGTCAACCGCCGGTTCGCCGAGGCCGCCGCCCGCGCCGCCGCACCCGGCGCGACGGTATGGGTGCAGGACTACCAGCTGCAGCTCGTTCCCAAAATGCTCCGCACGATTCGCCCCGATGTGACCATCGGTTTCTTCCTGCACATACCGTTCCCGCCGGTCGAGTTGTTCATCCAGCTGCCGTGGCGCACCGAGATCGTCGAAGGCCTGCTCGGTGCCGACCTGGTCGGGTTCCACCTGGCCGGGGGCGCCCAGAATTTCCTGTTCCTGGCCCGGCGCCTCACCGGCGCCAACACCTCCCGGGGATCGGTCGGCGTGCGGTCCCGGTTCGGTGAGGCGCAGTTGGAGTACCGCACCGTCCGGGTGGGCGCATTTCCGATCTCCATCGACTCGAGTGAGCTCGACCGGAAGGCCCGCGGTAGCCGGATCCGGCAGCGGGCCAAAGAGATCCGCGCCGAGCTGGGCAATCCCCGCAAAATTCTGCTCGGTGTGGACCGGCTCGACTACACCAAAGGCATCGACGTCCGGCTGAAGGCGTTCACCGAGCTGCTCGCCGAGGGCCGCGTCAAGCGTGACGACACCGTGCTGGTCCAGCTGGCCACACCGAGCCGGGAACGGGTGGAGAGCTACCAGATCCTGCGCGACGACATCGAACGGCAGGTCGGTCATATCAACGGCGAATACGGCGAGATCGGCCATCCGGTGGTGCACTACCTGCATCGTCCGATTCCCCGCGATGAGCTGATCGCGTTCTTCGTGGCCGGCGATGTCATGCTGGTCACCCCGCTCCGCGACGGGATGAACCTGGTGGCCAAAGAGTACGTGGCCTGTCGCAGCGATCTCGGCGGCGCGTTGGTGCTCAGTGAATTCACCGGTGCCGCAGCGGAGTTGCGTCAGGCCTACCTGGTCAACCCGCACGACCTGGAGGGCGTCAAGGACGCCATCGAGGCGGCGGCCAATCAGCCCGCCGAGGAAGGCCGGCGACGGATGCGGTCGCTGCGGCGCCAGGTGCTGGTGCACGACGTGGACCGCTGGGCCAGGTCGTTCCTGGACGCGCTGGCCGACGCGCATGCCCGGCCGGAGGATTGATCAACTCATCAGGTCGGTTGCCGCGAACCCCCGCGCCGGGTCACGATCGGCGAAGTAGTGCTGCAGTGTGCCGCTCAGCTTCACCGGGTCCCACGCCTGGCCGTCGGCGATGAACCGGTGCTCCGCGGTGGGCGCCGACAACAGCGTCACACCGGGCCCGTAAACGATGAAGACCTGGCCGTTGACCGACCGGGCCTCCGGTGAGGCGAGAAACCGGACCAGTGACACGACGTGTTCCGGGGATAGCGGATCGATCTCGCCAGCGGGGGCCTGCGGCGCGGCGCCGAACACGTCGGCGGTCATCGCGGTCCGGGCCCGCGGGCAGATCACGTTGGCGCACACCCCGTAGCGGCCCAGCGCCCGCGCCGCCGACAACGTCAACGCGATGATCCCGGCCTTGGCCGCGGCATAGTTGGCCTGCCCCACCGGCCCCATCAGGCCGGCCTCCGACGAGGTGTTGACGAGCCGCGCGTAGACGGTGCCCCCGGGATTTTCAGCCTGCTTGGCCTTGTCGCGCCAGTAGGCCGCCGCATTGCGGGTCAGCAGGAAATGGCCGCGCAGATGCACCGCGATGACCGCATCCCAGTCCGCATCGGACATGTTGAACAGCATCCGGTCGCGGGTGATCCCCGCGTTGTTGACGACGATGCTCAACCCGCCCAGCCCGTCGGCACGGCCCACCAGTTCGTCGGCGGTCGTCCGCTCGCTGATATCACCGGCGACCGCCACCGCCTTGGAGCCGGCAGCGGCGATCTCGTCGATCACATCGGAGGACGTCAGTGCGGCCGAGATGTCGTTGACGACCACGGTGGCGCCCGCGCGGGCCAAGCCGATCGCCTCGGCGCGGCCCAAGCCGGCAGCGGCACCCGTGACGACCGCAACCTTCCCGGACAGATCAGTCGCGCTATCGCTCGAAGTCAATGTAGGAATACCTTTAGTCGTCTACTCGTCGTCCACCCGGCGCAACGCCGCCCGCGGGCACTCGGCGATCGCCTGCGTGGCGTGGGCTTCCTTGTCCTTGGGAATGGGAGCGACTTTGACGTTGCACTGCTCATCATCGTTCAGTTCGAATACATCGGGGTCGATGCCGACGCAGATGGCGTTGCCCTCGCACCGATCGTAGTCCACCTCAACTCGCATCACAGTCTCCTCGATGGCTCCTTGAATACGGCCGCTGCTGCCACCTTACGACCACATGCGCGATTGCCGACGCCGAAGGCGGCTGGATCTTGGCGACTAGAACGTGTTACAACGAATGGACCCAGGTAAGGACCTAGGTAAGGACAGGCGATGCGGATCAGTTACACCCCGGAGCAGGAGGAGTTGCGTTCCGAGCTGCGGTCGTACTTCGTCAAGCTGATCACCCCCGACCGTCGTGAGGCGCTGACCTCGATGTCCGGCGAGTACGGCACCGGCAATGTGTACCGGGAGACCGTCGCCCAGATGGGCCGGGACGGGTGGCTGGCGCTCGGCTGGCCGACGGAGTACGGCGGCCAGGCCCGCTCGGCGATGGACCAGTTGATCTTCACCGACGAGGCGGCGATCGCCGGCGCTCCGGTGCCGTTTCTGACCATCAACAG
>NZ_JBYCKY010000875.1:0-7881 GCF_057473605.1 Mycobacterium sp. TH-M82
TCGCCGGCACGGCGGCAGTCGTCGACGACGCGGCGGGGCTGCTCGACATCGGCACGCGCTACCTGAGCCGCCAGACCGCCAGCATCGGCGGCGGCACCACCGAGATGGCGCGCAACGTGATCGGCGAGCGGGTGCTGAACTTCCCCCGCGAGTACGCGGCGGACCGCGGCATGCCGTTCAAGCAGGTGCGCCGGGGCGGATCCTCCTGATACGCGTTTACCGGCGCTCCCGCGCGGGCAGTCACCGCGAATGGCGCGCAATGCAGACGAGCTGAGTAAAGAGCCCCGGCCAGACGAGGCGGAGGACAACGCGTTCTTCCCCTCCGCGTACTCGCTGAACGAGTACACGTCGCCCAAGACCGACTTCGACGGTGTACAGCACCCGGGCGCATACACCGGGGGCAGGTGGAAGGTGCTGTTGATCGCGACCGAGGAGCGCTACGTGCTGCTGGAGAACGGCACGATGTTCTCCACCGGCAACCATCCCGTCGAGACGCTGCTTCCGCTGCACCACTTGATGGAGACGGGTTTCGACGTCGACGTCGCGACCATCTCCGGCTACCCGGCCAAGCTGGAGTTGTGGGCCATGCCGCGCGAAGACGGGGCGGTGCTGTCGACCTACGAGGCCCTGAAGCCCAAGCTCAAACAGCCCAAGAGACTGTCGGACGTCGTCGACCACGAGCTCGGCCCCAAATCTGCCTACCTGGCCGTCTTTATCCCCGGCGGCCACGGCGCGGTCGTGGGACTCCCCGACAGCCGGACGGTGGGGCGCACGCTCGACTGGGCCCTGGCCAACGACAGGTTCATCATCACGCTGTGTCACGGCCCGGCCGCGTTGCTCGCCGGCGCGCTGGACAAGGACGAGTCGCCGTTCAAGGGCTACTCGGTCTGTGTCTTTCCCGACGCACTCGACAAGGGGCCGAACGTCGAAATCGGTTACCTGCCCGGTCATCTGCCATGGCTCGTCGGCGATCTACTGGCAAAGCAGGGAGTGACGATCCGCAACGACGACATGACCGGCATGACTCACCGGGACCGCCGGCTGCTCAGCGGCGACAGCCCGCTGGCGTCCGACGCGCTGGGCAGGCTTGCCGCCGAGGCGTTGCTCGAGGCCGTCGAAAGCTGATCGGCTCCTGGCCCCACCGACCCCGAGTCTGTACAGTCGCTCAGCAGTGCGGTAGCCCGACATCGGGGAAAGGCGGCCGGGATTGAGCGACCAACTGCGCGACATCCGGGAGTTGGCCGGCGACTCCGCGGCCTACCGCGACGAGCTGTACCGCCGCTGGACGGGTCTGCTGAGCTACCGCTACATCGGCCGCAAGCATTCGTCGATGGACCTCGGCGAGCCCGACGACACCGTGACCATCCGCCGCGACATGCGCAACGAGGCCGGCGGGCTCATGGTGGCGCCGCTGGCGATCTCCTCACCGGAGGGATGCCAGACCGACATGGTCGCGGTGCCCAACCCCGTGATCGCCTCGGTGCAGATCGTCGACCCCGGCTACGACGTCGGCAGGATCGAGATCGTCGGATCGGGCATCGTGCACCAGGGCCGGACCATGGGGTACGGACGCTGCACGATCGTCGACGCCGACCACCCCGACCGGGTCCTCGCGTTCAACGAGGGCCAGGGGGCGATCATCGGTGTCCCACCCGAAGGCCTTGGCAGGATGGATGTTTCGGGCACCGAGCTGGTGATCGAGGACTCGCCCGACCTGCCGCCGCTGTGGCAGGCCTTCGGCGCCAGCCGGCGCGACGACGGCCACTGGGTGCTGCCCGAGCTGAGCACCGAACTCGCCTCTCCGGACGCGGCCCTGCACATCGGGCCCCAACACGTCGTCCTGGAAACCGCGGCCACCGACCTCGCCGCCGAGGCCGCCGGGACACGAAAGGTTCAGGTGGTCAGCTGGCACGTGATGTTCATGTCGCGCGGCAAGGTGGGCCCGTTCCGCGTCGAGGGCACGGCGCATGCCGGCCGGCCCGGCCGCGTCGGGGTGCGCATGCTGCTGCACGACGAGGGGAACGCCGACAAGGCCGTCACCTCCGCCGCGGCGATTTTCGACGTGGTGGGTTCCTGATCACCTGGTGTAGCAGCTGGTGGACTGGTCCCTGGTCGACGCCGAGTGATCGCTTGCGCGCTACCCATCCCGCGCCAGGGTCGATTCTTCGAACGTGCGCCTCGGCGCCGTACTTCCTCGTGGATATCAGCGGTTATCCATGAAGATCTCACGGGCCGGCCGCCGCCGTAGACGCAACAACAGCGCGCTCGCCATCGAGCTGCGGCCATCAGCGCAGTTAGTGTCTCCTGCGCTGGGCTGCCGAGGACCGGCAAGGCGGCGGGCTTGATGAGGGGACCGCACCCAACGGTGCAATGGGCGCGCCTTTTCTACGACCGCCGTGCACGGGTATGGGCTGGCGCCAGGGTCTCACGTAGCAATTACTGGCCGCCCGCGGTCGTTTACGTACGCGGCCACTAATCGAACGAGTCAGGGTTGCCGCTAACCGGCAGATGTTAGGGCGACCAGGCAGGAATCCACGCTCTTCGTCGCCGCACTACGCGCGTCCGGGTGAAGTCTCTTGGCAAGCTTGGTGAACTGAAAATTGCGCATTTGTACGCATGTGCAATAGTACGGTTTCTAAGTTCCGAAAGTCTGCCCAGCGAACCACCTCAGAGGGGGATTGCGTTGTCGTATCTGCTGGTGGTTCCCGAGGTATTGGCGTCGACGGCAGCAGATGTGGCGGGTATCGGTTCGTCACTGAGTGTTGCTTACACTGCGGCGGCGGCGACGTCGACGACGTCGGTGATGCCCGCCGCGAGCGATGAGGTCTCGACGGTGATCGCGTCGCTGTTTTCCGTTCATGCGCGCGAGTTTCAGGCGTTGAACGCTCAGGTGGCAACGGTGCACCAGCAGTTCGTGCAGGCATTGAACGGCGCGCGGATGTCGTATTCGGCCACCGACGCGGCTAATGCCTCGCCGTTGGCGGCCGCCCAGCACGACGTGCTGTCGGCGTTTAATGCGCCCGTCCGGTCGTTGCAGCGTGCCGCTCAGTCCGGGGCGCTGTTTTCTCCGTGGCGGGATCTCACAGGTCGGCCGCTGTTCGGTGATGGCACCAATGGTGCGCCGGGGACGGGGCAGGCCGGCGGCCCGGGTGGCTGGCTGTGGGGCAACGGCGGCAATGGCGGGTCGGGCGCACCTGGCCAAAATGGTGGGGCCGGCGGGTCAGCCTTCCTGTTCGGCAGCGGCGGTATGGGCGGGGTCGGCGGTATCGGTGTCGCTGGCTCGGTTGGCGCCTCTGGTGGCTTGGGCGGCTTGGGTGGTAACGGTGGGGTCGGCGGGGCCGGCGGTAATGGCGGACTCCTGTGGGGTAGCGGCGGTGCCGGCGGGTCTGGCGGGCTGGGCGGCGTGGGCGGTACCGGGGGTATTGGTGGCGCCGGCGCCGCTGGTGCGGCCGGTGTCAACGCCGGGGCTGGGGGCATGGGCGTGATAGGGGGTCAGGGTGGCACGGGCGGTGACGGCGGGGCTGGCGGGGTAGGTGGCCAGAGCCACGGGTTGTTCGGCGGCACTGCGGGTGCCCAGGGCAACGGCGGTGCCGGCGGCATGGGGGGCCAGGGCGGCCAGGGCGGCACGGGTGCCGCTGATACCGGCTCCGGCGCCGGGACTGGTGGTCAGGGTGGCGCAGGCGGGGCAGCCGGATTAGGCGGCCATGCGGGCAGCGGCGGGACCGATGGTGCTGCAGGCGCTGGCGGGGCCGGCGGGCAGGTGGTACCGGCGGGGCGGGCATGCAGGGCAGCGCCGGGGTCGCCAATGTCAATGGGGGCCAAGGCGGTCAAGGCACCCAGGGCGGGGCCGGCGGGCACGGCGGGAGCGGGGGCAGCGCGGGAATCGGGGGCATCAACGGAGCCGGCGGCACCGGCGGTACCGGCGGCACCGGCGGGCAAGGCGGTCTCGGCGCCACCGGCAGCGCGGACACCGGCAGTGGCGCCGGGGCTGGTGGCACCGGGGGCAGCGCCGGGGCCGGCGGGGCGGGCGGGGTTGCGGGCAGCGGCGCGGGCGCAGCCGGTGATGCGGGTGCGACCGTGCGCCCGCGCCAGCGGGTCGTCGTCGAGGCCGTCGAGTGTGGGGGCATGCAGCTCGTGCCATAGCGTGATCGCCGATCCGCGGGCCAGCACGGCTGAGGCGATGGCCGGCCAGGCGCTCTCGGTTCGCCGCTGCCCGGCTTGGGCGGGTCGCTCGTCGAGCAGAGCGAGCAGCGCGGCTCGTTCGTCGTCGAGGTCGTGGGCGGGGCTCACGCGGGTCTACTCACCGTTCCCGGAAGGCCCCGGGGCGGAATGCCTTCGACGGGCTGGAGCGCAACACGGGTCGCAGTCGCGGGTGTCTGGCTCGATGCTGTGGGCCGGGTTTCGGGTGACGCGGGCCGCTGCGCGGCCGCCCTGTATCCGCGAAGCCGGTCACTGCGGAACCGGTGATGGCGCCGCCGGTCGGGGGTGCGGGCGCGGTGAGCCGCGCGATTCTGGTCGGTGGGGCCGCGGTCGCCGACCGGTGGGGCCATGCTTGGCAGCGTTGGGCCGCATTCATGGCCACGACGGTAGAACGACCCCCTGACAACCGGCATCGCTTTTCGAATGAGCGCTGTCCGATCGGAGCGGGTTGCTCGGAGGCGGGTGGCTGTCAGATTGGGCGTTCGGCGGTGTCGCGACGCTGGCGGCCGGCCGCCGTGCCGCGAAAGGCGGTCGGCGCGGAGCGGCCAGTGCCGGGGACTTGTCTTGTTTGTCTTGGCTGCTGCTAAGTGCGGTGCGCGGCGTTACGCTCGATTTTGCTGGTGAGCCGCTGGCTGAGGGGAGGGGCGGCATTCCGCGAAAAAATCCGGGCTAGGTCCGATCGAAGGAGTGCCGATCCCCATTATGCCCGCGACGACGGTGATCGCCGCCCACTGCGACGCATACTGCGGGCGCACCTCAGCGACCATGCGCACCGCACGCTCACGCAGCTCGTCGGGGTACTTGTTGACACGTCCCATAACCCAGATCCTCCCACGATCGGGAGTCTCCGGAAACGCCGGGACGGGTCAGTTCCCCGGTCGAATTCCGTTGGGTTAGAGTACAACTCGTGGTCAAATCACCTCTGACTTACACAGAATTCCCGACAGGCTCCCCCGCCTCAGTAAACGGAGCGGCTGATTCGTGCGCTCAAGCCACCTCACCACGCAATAGCTGAGTTATCCGCGCAGCTGCGTCGACGACCAGTGGCACCACCCATTCGATCGGTGTCGAGTTTCTGATGCCACAAACGCAAACTGCCGCAACGGGGCCTTTGCCATCGAAGATCGCGGTCGCCACGCTTGGCAACTCCATGCCCAGAAATCGACGAGTACGGTCTCCGCGATCAAGCGAAACACCACGTCCTTGCCTGATCCGTGTGAGCTCCTGATGCAGACTGGCCATATTCCAGCCCGCACCGCCAGAGGAGCCGAGTAGCCGCTGGCCGAAGAGGTCATCAACTTCCTCCGGCGGCAGCCATGCGAGCATCGCGCGGCCGCCGGTGGTGCGATATGCGCGCTGCCGTAAACCCACCTTCGAGGGAAGCGACATCGCGAAGTGGCCGCCAATCTTGTCGAGGAAAACCTCGTCGCGTCCTTGCAACGCGGCCAAGTGCACAACCAGACCGGTACGAAGGTGCAGTCGATGCAAATGCTCAGACGCCGCTTGCCGGATCTCGCCCAGCAACCCGTCTTGGCTGCCCAGCCGGAGGGCGCGCCTTCCCAGACTGTATTGGGCGCCGCCGCGCTCAAGCCATTGCAGCTTGACCAGCTGCGCCAGAATCCGGTGCGTTGTCGACCGCGGCAGACTCGCGCGACTGGCGATCTGGTCGAGGTTCAAACGCGAGGTCGGACGCTGCTCGAACGCGTCGAGGATCAAAGTGACGCGCTCCACCATGGATGGTGAAGACACCTCTTGGCGATCAGCGTTGACGGCCCCCATCACAGGACCTCCAGAAAGAGGGTCTGGCTGCCGATCTTCACCGAGCAACCGGACAAAACGAACGGGCTCCCCGGAATTTAGCAGCGCTCAAGCCGGTCACCAAGCGTACTGAGCGGTAACTTCGGCCCAGCCGTAACCGGATAGCTGTCGCGGTCGGGGCTCAGCAATGTAATGCCTTGTCGGCATAACTTGAAACCGGCGACGCCGCACAGCGACATAGCGGCCTCGTACGTGCGTTGGTACCCGGTCACGCTGATCTTTCAGCCACCATCGGTGCGGCGATACCGGTCGCGGTAGAACGCCGCGACGATCAGAATGGACTCGTGATCGGTCCCGATGACGCGATCCTGTAAGCACCAAATGCCCGACGCGGTACTTTGGGCCGGCCAACGTGATTTCGGGATGGGGTGACCCGGAGTTCGCTGATGACCTTCGCACGCAACGAAGACCGCATGGAGTGCACGAGTGACGCGCCATCAGTGAACTTGTGACCCTCGCCCCTTCGACGCACCGTAGTCCGCGGTCAGCGTACTCCCGAAAACATCCCAGGGGCCGGTATCCAGCTTTCGCAAGTAGCGGTGTTTGACCTGCTCGATGGCGTCGATGGATTTGATCGTTTCGGCAGACCACGGAATCATGCATCAGATCAGTGAACCACTGAAAGCCCCAGACCCGCTCAGTGGACCTCATCGACTGAAAGCGCCGAAGACCGATGTCGGGTCCGCCATACCGCTCAGCGAGATGCGGTCACCACACTCGCGCAGAGACAGGCCACGATGTCCCGGTGACAGATTTGCGGACTCACGGACCGTGGGCGGTGTTCGGCGAAGGCTTGTACCAGCCATCACCGAGATTGAGGGTGTGAGGTGAACCCCTCGTACTGGTCCAGGTGGGCTCAGTAACGGGACTCGCCAGGCGATCACCGCGGTATCCAAGCGGCTGGGGATGATCGCTGAGGCTTTGCGACGAATCCGGCAGCATCGGTCCGAAGAGCTCATCATGGTGCTCGACGATAGAACGCAGAGCCGTTGCAGCGGCGCTTATTGTCGGCGCTGGCCTCCTACGCGAAGGGCCCGGCGTAGCGGTTCCGCTACCTGCCTGCTGGCGCCGGTTATCGCCGTGGTGAGTGAGGCCAGACTCCTGAAGGCTCCGCGGCCCAGGTTTTTGGTGGGGGATTCCTTCGACCGGGCGCGGGCTACCTCGGGGTGCCCGAAAACGCAGTCGGATGCGCGCACACATAGTGCGGTGAGGTCAGCTTGCGTGATTTTCTGCGACTGAACCCATTTCACGCACGCGGCGCGAAGGAAGGCCAACCAGCCGTCGGCGGCGATCTCGGTGGCGGCGCGCGGATGTCCCTCTGCGACAAGTTTGTCGGTCAGGCGTCGGACGATCATATTGAGTTCTTCGGTGATGATCGCCTGGATCTCCGGATCATCCGACAACGCGCCGCGGTTGATCGCGATTGCTTCAAACGGGTGATCGGCGAAATATTGGATATGAGCCTCTAGCACGCTGGCAATCTGTTCGTTCAGCGGCAGCAGTGGATCAGGATTGGTGCGTGCCAGCAACCTGTGACTTGATCGCTTAAAAATCGCTACGTATAAATCCCGTTTGCCCGGAAAATAATGATATAGCAATGCCCTGGACACACCCGCGCGGGCGGCGATGTCCTCGACATACACATCCTCGTAGGGTCGCTCCGCGAACATCGCGGCTGCGACATCGAGCAACTGCTCACGCCGTATTTGCGGATCGAGCCGACGCCGCTTCAAACAACACCCTCCGCCATATCGAATCGCAGACGGCCCACTAAGCCTCGATCCGTGGACTGAACCCGGTGAGGTGTGTCGAGTCTGATTTTTACCACGGTTTTGGTTGTGTGCAGCGGGTAGCTGCTGGTCT
>NZ_JBYCKY010000876.1:0-1594 GCF_057473605.1 Mycobacterium sp. TH-M82
GTGTTCTCCGCCGACGGGGACGGCAACCGCTTCGTCGTCATCGCCGTGCAGGCCGACAAGGACATGCCGTTCGACGCCGCAGAAGCCAAGAAGTGCAAGGACGTCACGTTCGAGGCCGGCAAGATCACCGGCACGGTCCAAGAAGTGGACGCCCCGCAGATCAAGGGCGCGGAGACGGTGGGCTCGCGTCGGGAGATCTCGGTCGACACCGACGAGGGGCAGCACTCCCGCGAGGTCTACAACTACACCGCTTACCTCGGCGACTGGATGGTGCTGGTCACCGCCAACCCGCTGGTGGTCAAGGGCCAGCCGTCGCCACCGGTCAATGCCGACCGGGCGAGTCAGCTGCTGGTCGATTCAGTGTCGGTGCTGCGAAAATAGGGTCTCTGCCGTTGACTCTGCGCTGAGGCTGCCCGCCACTCGGACTTTTGCGGCATATCCACAGAGTCAACTGGTGTGTCGGTGGCCTGTCGGTGGCCTGTCGGTGACCTGTCGGTGGGCGCGGGCAGCATACCGGCATGGGGGAATTCGGATCGCAACCATTCATCGGCTCACAGGCGCGCGCCGCGGGCATGGTCAGCAGATATGAGCTGGCCAGGTACTACACGGCGATCCTGCCGAACGTCTACCTGGATAAGCGGCTGCGGCCGTCGCTGCGCCAGCGCATTCACGCGGCCTGGCTCTGGTCCGGCGGTGAGGCGGTCATCGCCGGCGCCGCCGCCTCGGCGCTGCACGGCGCGAAATGGGTCGACGACGACACCGTCATCGAGCTGATCTGGCGCAATGCGCGGGCACCGGGGGGCGTCAAGACGCGAGACGACCTGTTGCTCGACGGTGAAACGCAGCAATTCGGCCGCATGACGGTGACCACGCCGCCGCGAACCGCCTTCGACCTGGGTAGGCGTGGTTCGTTACGGCACGCGGTCGCCAGACTCGACGCACTGGCACGCGCCACCGATGTCAAGGTCAGCGATGTCGAACACCTCGCCGGCAACCATCGGCACACCCGCGGCCTGCGGCAATTAGAGAACGCACTCGACCTTGTCGACGCCGGCGCCCAGTCGCCGAAGGAAACGCGGCTGCGGCTGTTGCTCATCGACGCCGGCTTCCCGCGCCCGCAGACCCAGATTCCGGTGCCCGGCCCCGACGGTTACCCACGGTATTTCCTGGACATGGGCTGGCAGGACATCATGTTGACTGTCGAATACGACGGCGACCAGCACCGAACTGATCGCCCGCAGTATGTCCACGACAACACACGGCTGGAGTACCTGCGCTCTATCGGCTGGACGCACATCAAGGTGCTGGCCGAACACCGCAACCCCGACGTCGTTCGCCGGGTCCGGCACGCCTGGGACGCGCTGACGACGCGTTGACTCTGCGTTGAGGCTGCCCGCCACTCGAACTTTGGTGACATTTCAGCAGAGTCAACGGCTACAGGGCGGTTCCCTGGACCCACCAGGGGCTGGGCTGCTTGGCCGCCCAGCCGCTGATCCCCTCCAGCTCGGCGGCCAGCGACACGAGCATTCCTTCGCTGTTGGCCGGGCCCATCAGCTGCACGCCGATCGGCAGCCCGTCGGAGGTGAACCCGGCC
>NZ_JBYCKY010000877.1:0-1555 GCF_057473605.1 Mycobacterium sp. TH-M82
ACTGTTCACCGTGCGCATCGGGCTGCGCATGACCGAAGCCACCCAGACCGCGATGGTGCTCGGACAAGGAGCCCGCGATGCCGGCGCCGAATGCGACCTGATCGCCGATGCCACCCCGGGGATCGGCTACGCGATGATCGACGGCACCGCCGACCCGGCACGGGTCCGGGCCTTTCACGTCACCGACCGCGACATCAGCGTTTTGGCCCGTACTTTTCGGGTACGGCGCCCCGGCGAACAGGGAAATCGGTGAACAGCTTGACGACGCCGGGCCCGGTGATCGTGCTGCCGGGCCTGCCCACCACTATCGATGCGGATGCGGTGATCAGCCAGATGTGCCGCCGCGCCTCCTCACCCGGTTTCGAGTCGTGGTGGCGGCGGGTGGAATCGGTCGGCTACTGCGCCCACCCGATCCAGCTGGTCGGCGCAGACACGGCCGGGCGCCAACATGCGGTGTGGACGCGCTGCAACAACCGTCGCGCCACCGTCTGCCCGTCGTGTGCAGATTTGTATGCCCGCGACACCTGGCAGCTGGTACACGCCGGCGCCGCCGGCGGCCACCACGACGTACCTGCTGAGGTTGCCGATCGTCCGCAGGTGTTCGCCACGCTCACCGCACCCGGCTACGGGGCCGTGCACAACGCCACCGGCACCACCTGCCACGCACGCACACCACGCGTCACGACACAGCACTGCCGTCACGGAAACCCGCTGCACTGCACCACGATTCATGCCGTTGATGATCCCGTTGTGGGTCAGCCACTGTGCGCGGACTGCTATGACTATCTCGGGCATGTGCTGTTCACGTGGCATCTGCCCGAACTGTGGCGGCGCTTAACCATCGCACTACGACGCGCCATCACCGCGCATCTGAAAGCCATTGGCTTTTCTACGGATTCGGTGCGGGTTAGTTTTGTCAAGGTGGTGGAGTTGCAAGTGCGTGCCATCCCGCACATTCACGCACTGATCCGCCTCGACCCACCCGGTGATCGGCCCACCGCGTCAGGTGATCACATCAGTGACGGCCCCGCCGCCCCTCGGGGTGGTGGGGAGCCCCGTTCCAGAGTCGGCAAGGATGCGGGCTGGTCGTCACCGATCACCGCCACCGAGCTGACCGCTCTGATTCACCAGGCCGCCGATCGCGTCCGCATCGAGATACCCGCCGGCGGCGATGACCCCCGCCGGGACGGCGTGCGCACGCTGCGGTTCGGCACCCAAATCGACATTCAAGCATTGGCATCCGAAACAGGCACGGCTGCACACGATCCCACAGTACCGGGAACAGTAACAAGCGCATCGTCGCGGCTTTCACCGCGCCGGGTCGCCGCCTATTTAGCGAAATACGTCACCAAATCGTTGCACGACTTCGGGATCACCGCGCGACGCCTGTCCGCCGAAGCGATCACCGGCTTGGATGTCAGTGAGCATGTGCGCGCTATCCTGGCCACCATCGCCGAGCTGGCCGAACACGGTAGTGGCGCGGTGGCGGGGATCGGGCGCTGGCTGCACACCCTCGGGTATCGCGGGCACATCACCACCAAATCCCGGCACTTCT
>NZ_JBYCKY010000878.1:0-3440 GCF_057473605.1 Mycobacterium sp. TH-M82
CGGCGGGGGGCTGCCCTCCACCCTGGCGCAGACCACGCTGAACAACACCACCGCGTTCCACGACCCGGACGGCTACACCTACTACGTGGTCAGCGCAACCAATCCCGGTGTGGCTAACTGGCTGGACAGCAGCGGCGTCACCAAGGGTGAGATATTCGCCCGGTTCGAGAACATCCCCGACGGCACCGACGGCGACGGCCTGGACGTGACGACCAAGGTGGTACCGGTGGCCGACGTGGCCGACCACCTGCCCGCCGACACCCCCACCGTCAACCCGGAGGAATACGCGGCCGACATGGCGCAACGCGTGTTCTCCTACGACTACGCCCTGGATTCGTCCCGGATGCACGACCAACCCGGCTGGGTGCTGCAGGAATCGCTGCTGTACGGGCTCAAGGGGCTGATGGGCAGCGACAATTTCCAGGAGGCGTTCGGTGAGCAGCCGTCCACTCCGCTGGCGCTGAGGTTCACCGACGCGTTGAGCCCGGACTGGAGCGCCGTCGAGCACGACATCTTCACCAACCCGTCCGACAGCCTGTCGGCGATCGTCAACAACCTGCCGCTGGCATTCAGCGACATCAGCCTGCCCATGGAGTACGCCGTTGCGCGAACGGCGCTGTCACTGCTGCTGCCCGGACAGCACCTCGGCACGGCCCTCGACGACGCGCTGCTCGGCCCGAACACCGGAATCATCGCCGGGTTCCTCAACGCCCGCGACGACCTGGCGACGGCGGTGCTGACCGCCAACGACAACTTCCCGACCGAACTGGGCACGCAGGCTGCCAACGAATGGGCGAACATGTCCGACTTGGTCCAGTCCACCCCGAGCATGACGTTGGTTGACCTGGGCGCGCTGCTGCTCGATCCGGCCGAGTTCTTCGGCGGCTAGCGAATCCGGCCGCGGCTACACCAGCCGAAGCGCCGCGTCGACCGCCAGTGCGGCCACGTCGACCCGCTTGGAGCCCAGATCGTGCCGGGCGCCGGCGATCTCGACGACCTCGGTCGGCGCCGGAATCAGCGCGGCAGCGGCGCGCACCTCGCCGATGCTGGCGAACGGGTCGGAGCTGCCGTGGGTGAACACCGTCGGCACGGTGATATTCCGCAGGTGCTCGGTGCGGGTGCGCTCCGGCTTGCCGGGCGGATGCACCGGATAGGAGAACAGCGTCAGCCCAGCCACCGCCGCCTGCCCGCCGGCCACCACCATCGACGTCTGCCGGCCGCCGTAGGAATGCCCGCCGGCGATCAGCGGGCCGTCGGCCAGCTCGCGGGCCAGGGCGACCGCCTCGACGATCCCGGCCCGGTCGGTGGCCCCGGAACCCCCGGGTGGTCCGTTGGGCCGGCGCCGCCGATACGGCAGGTTGTAGCGGACCGCCAGCCAGCCGCGTCGCGCCCACTCGTCGCAGACCCGCACCAGCAGTGGCGATTCCCGGTTGCCGCCGGCGCCGTGGGTCAACACCACCACGCCGGCGGGGATGCCGCCGGGTCGATGGGCAATGCCCGCAATGGTTTCCAGGTTCACCGGATGCACCGGGCCAAGCGAAACAGCGGCGACACCGGGCCGTGCCCGTGGCCCAGCGGGTAGGCGGCGCGCAGGCACTCGGTCACCCACCGCTTGGCGAACGCCACGGCGTCCGGCACGGTGTAGCCGTGCGCCAGGGCGCAGGCCGCCGCCGCGGCCAGGGTGTCGCCGGCGCCGTGGTCGTCGCCGGTGTCGACCCGCGGCGCGTCGAAGTGGTGGAACCGGGTGCCGTCGTAGAGCAGGTCGGGGCTGTGCGGCGTCGACGGCAGGTGTCCGCCCTTGACCAGCACCCACCGCGGGCCCAGCGCACGCAGTGCCTCGGCGGCCGCGCGCTGCGTCTGCGCGTCTACGACGTCGACCCCGACCAGCAGCCGCACCTCGTGCAGGTTCGGGGTCACCAGGGTGGCCAGTGGAAACAGCTTGTCCCGCAACGAATCCAGCGCCGACGGCGCCAGCAGCGCATCGCCGTGCATCGACGCACACACCGGGTCGACCACCAGCGGCACCGACAACCCGAGGGCCGGCCAGGTCTGTGCCACCGCGGTGATGATCTGCCCGGACGCCAGCATTCCGGTCTTGGCCGCCTGGATGCCGATGTCGTCGGCCACCGCCTTCATCTGCCCGGCCACCATGTCAACCGGGATCTCGTGGAAACCCTTGACGCCCAACGTGTTCTGCACCGTCACCGCGGTCACCGCGACGCAGCCGTGCGTGCCGAGCAGCGCCATGCTGCGCAGGTCGGCCTGGATGCCGGCGCCGCCGCCGGAATCCGAGCCGGCGATCGTCAGCACCCGCGGAGGAGTGACTCCGGGCGAGGCCAGCGGCAGGAAATCCACTGGTCGAGCTAGGCGATCGGGAGATACACCTGGTTGCCGTGTTCAGCGAACTCGCGTGACTTTTCGGCCATGCCCTGGGCGATGGCGGCGTCGATGGCTTCCTCGCTGTCCAAACCGTGTTCGGCGGCATAGTCGCGCACGTCCTGGCTGATCCGCATCGAGCAGAACTTCGGCCCGCACATCGAGCAGAAGTGCGCGGACTTCGCCGGCTCGGCGGGCAGTGTCTCGTCGTGGAACTCCCTAGCCGTGTCGGGGTCCAGTGACAACGCGAACTGGTCATACCAGCGGAACTCGAACCGGGCGGTGCTCAAAGCGTCGTCACGGGCTTGCGCGTGCGGGTGGCCCTTGGCCAGGTCGGCGGCGTGAGCGGCGATCTTGTAGGCGATCACGCCGGCTTTGACGTCGTCGCGGTCGGGCAGGCCCAGGTGCTCCTTGGGGGTGACGTAACACAGCATCGCGGTGCCGGCCTGGGCGATGATCGCCGCGCCGATCGCCGAGGTGATGTGGTCATAGGCCGGGGCGATGTCGGTGGCCAGCGGGCCCAGCGTGTAGAACGGAGCCTCCTCGCACAACTCCTCTTCGGCTCGCACGTTCTCGACGATCTTGTGCATCGGGACGTGTCCCGGGCCTTCGATCATCACCTGGGCGCCACGGGCTTTGGCGACTTTGGTCAGCTCGCCCAGGGTACGCAGCTCGGCGAACTGCGCCTGGTCGTTGGCGTCGGCGATCGACCCGGGGCGCAACCCGTCGCCCAGCGAGAACGTCACGTCGTAGCCGGCCAGGATGTCGGCAAGCTCCTCGAAGTTGGTGTAGAGGAACGATTCCCGGTGATGCGCCAAGCACCACGCCGCCATGATCGAGCCGCCTCGGGACACGATCCCGGTGACCCGGTTGGCGGTCAGCGGCACGTAGCGCAACAGCACCCCGGCGTGCACGGTCATGTAGTCGACACCCTGTTCGCATTGTTCGATCACGGTGTCGCGGTAGAGCTCCCAGGTCAGCTTGGTGGGGTCGCCCTTGACCTGCTCCAGCGCCTGGTAGATCGGCACGGTGCCGACCGGCACCGGCGAGTTGCGCAGGATCCA
>NZ_JBYCKY010000879.1:0-18409 GCF_057473605.1 Mycobacterium sp. TH-M82
GATCCGCGGCAGCCGTTCCCGGAACACGCCAGGGACGTCCTCCAGGTCGACGAACTCCAAGGTATCCGAGGCTAGCGCCCAACTGACGTGTTCGCGAAATCCGAGCACCGCGACGCCGATGCCGGCGGCCGACAGCTCCTCCAGCGGTGTACGGAAGGCCTGCCCGTCGGCCGAGGCCACCACCAGCGCCGCCAGCCCCTCGTCGCGTCGCAGGGCGATGTGGTTGAGCATGTCGGCGTCGACATCGCTGTCATCATCGATCTTCGGCTTGGCGAAGACCGCGAACCCGACGTTGCGCAACGCTTCCACCCACGGTCGCACCAGATCGGCGTTGCCAGGGGCGATGTTGGTGAACACGGTGGCCTCGGGTTCGATGGAGATCTCCGGCTGGCTGACGAAGGTTGCTGCGACTTCGGCGGTCCGACTGAGCAACCAGCGGCCCAGCGCGTCGAACCGGGGTCGTTCCATACCGGTGGGCCGGCGGCCGAGGATTGCGCCCAGACCCATGTCGAGGTTCGGCGCGTCCCACACCAGCAGCACACGCCGGACCGAGGGCACGGTGCTGACCGGTGGCATCGCTTCGGGGTCGGTTTCGGCGCTGGTTTCAACGCTCGTTTCGAGGTTCATGCTCACGATCGGCACTTCGTCCAGAGCAACTCGGCGACGGCACTGCCCGCCTCCCAGGCCTTCGTCTCGTACTTGGTGGTGGGACGGGCGACCGAGATGGGCAGTGCCGGCATACCTGGATCCACCCCGACGCGGCGCAGTCGGGGCTCGGTGTCTGCGGCCGCGATGATCTGCTCGGCGTAGCCCCGATGGTCGGTGGCGACGTGCAGGACGCCACCCGGCCGCAGCCGATCGGTGATCAGCGTGAGCGTGGCCGGCCGGAGCAGCCGTCGTTTGTGGTGCCGTGCTTTCGGCCACGGATCGGGAAAGAAGATCCGCACCCCGATCAACGAGGCCGGAGCGATCAGGTGCTCCAGCACGTCGGTTGCTTCGCCGTGGATCAGCCGGATGTTGCCCAGCTGCTCTGGGTTCTCCCGCTCGATCGCGCAGAGCAGTTGGCCGAGACCGCGCCGATACACCTCAACGGCGACCACATCGATACCCGGTTCGGCCCGGGCCATCGCCACCGTCGAGGTGCCGGCGCCGCCGCCGATCTCCAGCACCACCGGGGCGTCACGGCCGAACCAGTCGCGAGTGTCCAACGGCTGGACATTTTGGCCCGCCCGATCCGGCCGGCGGACCTGCATGCCCAGGCGTGGCCAGAGTCGCTGCCAGGTTTGCTGCTGGGTGGCAGACAGCGCCGAGTGCCGGGATCGTGAGCTGAAGGTGCGGGGGTGGTATGCGCACGTGGGCGGTGCCGCCACTTCGCCTTGGGCGTGGCCTTGGGCGTGGCCTTGGGCATGCATCCGTCCATCGTGGCCTATCGACGGCGACGTGCCCACGGTGTGGTTGACATTGTTATCCACTGATACCCAAAAGTTGCCTGCGACCGGTCAAGGATATTGGGTGGCTCGCGCACGGCCGACACAGCTGTCACTATTCGGTGGGATCCGGCCGTGCGGCCGGAGCCGGGGAACACCTACGTGAACGGAGAGGGACGCCAGATTTTCGCTGACGAGCTGGCACGATTCGCCGGCGAGGTGCAGGAGCCGCGGGTGACGGAGGTCGCCGAGCGTGTCGCGGCGCCGCTGCGGGTCGCAGTGTGCGGGCGTCGCGGAACGGGTCGGCGCACCGTGGGGCGCGCGCTCGAGTGTGCCGGGGTAGTGGTGACGTCACCGCAGGGCGCCACTGGGGTCACTGGGGCCGACATAGCTGACATGGCTGACGTCATCGTCTACGTCGTCGCCGAGGCGGCCAAACCCGAGGACACCGCCGCTGTCGCGAGGCTGCCCGAGCCGGTGCTGGTGGTTATGAACAAGGCAGATCTGACCGGCTGTGCAGAAGCCGCCAGCATCTCAGCACGAATCGGCGCGCCGGTGCAGCCGATGGCCGGGTTGCTCGCGGTGGCCGCGCTGGACAACCGGCTGGACGACACGTTGTGGGCGGCGCTGCAGATGCTCGCCGCCGAACCCGCCGACTTGAGCTCCGCGGACCGCTTCGTCGCCTGCCCGCATCCGGTGCCGCGCCGGGTGCGCCTACGGCTCTGCGACACGCTGGAGCTCGCGGCGATCACCCGCGCGGTGAGGCTCGTTCGCCGTGGCGGGTCCGCCGGCCAGGTGTGTGCGCTGGTGCGCCGGATCAGCCGTATCGACGCCGTCACCGGCCGATTGAATGCGGTCGGAGCGGCAGTGCACTACCGCCGGCTGTTGGATGCCGTGACACTGCTGGAGGCGCTGGCCGCCGATGAGGGCGCTGACAGCAGCCGGATCGGTGAGTTCCTGTCCGCCGACAACACCGTGGCGGCGCGGATGGCGACGGCCGTGGCCGTGGTCGAGGCGACGGGGATGACGCTCGACCCGGCTGGGGCCGATGATCCCGCCGCGCAGCTGCGGCGGGCGCTGCGATGGCAGTGCTACTCGCGGGGGCCGGTGACCGGCCTGCACCGCGCCTGCGGGCTGGACATCGTCAGGGGGTCGCTGCGGGCCTGGGCGCTGGCGGGGGCGTCAGCGTGACCGCGCCGGCCTCCGACGATCCGGTCGGCCGGGTGGACGAGCTGGTCGCTGCGATCGCGCCCCGGGTGCGCCCGCCGGCGGTGGCCCGCCGCGATGCGGTGCTGGTGACCGGACCGTGGTTGGCGGGGGTCAGCGGCGTGGCTGCGGCGCTGCGCGCCCGGATGCCCGGCCGGCCCTTCGTCGAGGCGGCGGACCTGGCGGCCGGCGAGGTGCCGACGGCGGTGGTGTTCGTGGTGTCCGCGGCCGCGGCGCTGGCCGAATCCGACTGTGCGCTGCTCGACACCACCGCCGCCGACACCGATGTGGTGATCGGCGCGGTGTCCAAGATCGACGTGCACCGCCAGTGGCGCCAGATGGTCGAGGTTGCCCGCGACACGCTGGCCGCGCACGCACCGCGCTACCGCGACGTTTCGTGGGTGGGGGTGGCGGCCGCACCCGGCCTGGGCGAGCCCCGCGTCGAGGATCTGGTCGCCGAGGTGGGAAAACAGCTCGCTGATCCCGATCTAAAACGACGAAACAGGCTGCGGGCATGGGAGTCTCGGCTTCGTGCCGCTGCCGGCCGATACGACCGGGATGCCGACAGTGCAGGCCGGTGCGCCCGGGTGGCCCTGCTGCGGCACCAACGCGACGCCGCTGTGCGGGCACGGCGGCTGGCGAAGTCCGAGCGGACCATCGCGCTGCGCAGCCAGGTTGCCCAGGCGCGGGTGCAGCTGACCCACTTCGCCCGCAACCGCTGCGGCTCAGTCCGCGGTGAACTGGCCGAAGACGCCGCCGCCATGACCCGGCGCCGGTTGCCCGGGTTCGAAGCCTATGTGCGCAGCCGAGTCGACGAGGTCGTCGCCAGCGTGGACGAGGGAGCCTCGGCGCATCTGGCCGACGTCGCACACGAGCTGGGCCTGGCGCTGGAGCCGATACCCCCGGAGATCCCCAAGATTGACGTACCGGCCCCGCCGCTGAAGTCCCGACGGCTGGAAACTCAGCTGATGATCCTGCTGGGCGTCGGCTTCGGACTGGGCGTGGCGTTGACGCTGAGCCGGCTGTTCGCTGGTCTGGCCCCCGGCCTGACCGCAGCCGGGGCGGTGGTATGCGCCATTGCCGGGCTGGCGGTCACGGTGTGGGTGGTGAGCCTTCGGGGTCTGCTGGCTGACCGCACGCTGCTGGACCGCTGGGTGAGCGAGGTGATCGCAGCGTTGCGGTCCGCCGTTGAGGAGCTGGTCGCGCTGCGGGTGCTGGCCGCCGAGTCGGCGCTGTCGGCTGCGCTGGCGCAGCGCAATGAAGCCGAGAGCGCCCAGACAGCCCGCCAGGTGACCGCGCTGGACACCGAACTTCGCGAGCATGCCGTCGCCGCCGCGCGAGCCGCGACCTTGCGCGATCGGGAGATGCCGACGCTGCAGCGGGCGCTGGACGCGGTGCGGGCACAGCTGCGCGAACCGGCGGCTGATGACCGCCTGACCAGCGACTAGCCCGAGCTGACCGCGGCCCGCTTCGCCCGGACGCATCGTCTCCGATAGCCTCTAAGGCAACGGCGTGAAGATCAATGAAGTGGGCGGCGGATGCGCCCGGCGATAAAACCTACACAGGAGCGTTCTCAAATGACGTCAGCGACTATTCCCGGTCTGGACACCGCGCCGACGGAGCACGGGGAGCTGCTGGCCTGGGTCGCCGAGGTCGCTGAGCTCACCCAGCCGGACCGGGTGGAGTGGTCGGACGGCACCGACCAGGAGTGGAGCCGGTTGATGACCCAGCTGGTGGACGCCGGCAGCGCCGTCAAACTGGACGAGGCCAAAAAACCCAACTCCTACCTCGTCGTCTCGGACCCCGCCGATGTGGCCCGCGTCGAGTCGCGGACGTTCATCTGCAGCCGCACCGCCGACGGCGCCGGACCCACCAACCACTGGGTGGATCCCGACGAGATGCGGGCCACCATGACCGAGCTGTACCGGGGTTGCATGCGCGGCCGCACCATGTACGTGATTCCGTTCTGCATGGGCCCGCTCGGCGACGAGCATCCGAAGCTCGGCATCGAGATCACCGACTCGCCGTATGTGGTGGCGTCGATGCGAATCATGACCCGGATGGGTACCGCGGCCTTGGAAAAAATGGGTGAAGATCGGCCCTTCGTCAAGGGCCTGCACTCGGTGGGTGCCCCGCTGGCGCCCGGACAGGCCGACGCGCCGTGGCCGTGCAACGAGACCAAGTACATCACCCACTTCCCGGAGACGCGGGAGATCTGGAGCTACGGATCGGGCTACGGTGGTAACGCGCTGCTGGGCAAGAAATGCTACGCACTGCGGATCGCCTCCGCGATGGCTCACGACGAGGGCTGGCTGGCCGAGCACATGCTGATCCTCAAGCTGATCTCGCCGGAGGACAAGGCGTACTACATCGCCGCCGCGTTCCCGTCGTCGTGCGGCAAGACCAACCTGGCGATGATCCAGCCCACAATCCCGGGCTGGCGGGCCGAAACCCTGGGCGACGACATTGCCTGGATGCGGTTCGGCAAGGACGGGCGGCTGTACGCGGTCAATCCGGAGGCCGGCTTCTTCGGGGTGGCGCCGGGCACCAGCCACAGTTCCAACCCGAACGCGATGAAGACGCTGGAAGCCGGCAACACCATCTACACCAACGTCGCGCGCACCGACCATGACGACGTGTGGTGGGAGGGTATCGACGGGGACACCCCCGATCACCTGATCGACTGGAAGGGCAACGACTGGTACTTCCGGGAGACCGAAACCCTTGCCGCGCACCCGAACTCGCGGTATTGCACGCCGATGTCTCAGTGCCCGATCCTGGCGCCGGAGTGGGACGACCCCGCCGGTGTGCCGATCTCGGCGATCCTGTTCGGCGGCCGCCGCAAGACCACGGTGCCGTTGGTGACACAGGCCCGCGACTGGGAGCACGGCGTGTTCCTCGGGGCCACCCTGGGCAGTGAGCAGACCGCCGCCGCCGAAGGAAAAGTGGGCAAGGTCCGCAGAGACCCGATGGCGATGCTGCCGTTCATCGGCTACAACGCCGGTGACTACCTGCAGCATTGGATCGACACCGGCAAGAACGCCGACGAGCCCAAGCTGCCGAAGGTGTTCTTCGTCAACTGGTTCCGCCGCGGCGACGGCGGCCGGTTCCTATGGCCGGGCTTCGGTGAGAACAGCCGGGTGCTGAAGTGGATCGTCGAGCGCGTCGAGGGCAGAGCAGGCGGTCAATCCACCCCGATCGGCACCGTGCCGCAGGTCGAGGACCTGGACCTGGCCGGGCTGGACGTCGCCGCCGCCGATGTGGCCGAGGCGCTGACGGTGGACGCCGACGAGTGGCGAGTCGAACTGCCGCTCATCGAGGAGTGGCTGGAGTTCCTCGGCGAAAAGCTGCCCACCGGCCTTCGCGACGAGCTCGACGCCCTGCGGCAGCGCCTGGGCTGACCCTTCGGCGCGAGCATGCGCAAACTCGCACTCAGCGGGCCTGGCGAGTGCGACTTTGTGCATGCTCAGTGTGGGGAGGGGCGCGGTACAGTCGGCGGATGCAGATCCGCGAACACACTTCTGGCCATGGAGGCGCCAACAAACCGGCCGTCATTCTGCACCCGTCGGGCATCGTCGTCACGTTCGACGAGCTGGAGTCCCGGGCCAATCGGCTGGCGCACTTCTTCCGGGGCGCCGGTTTGGTCGAGGGTGACACCGTCGCGATCCTGATGGAGAACAACGAGCACATCCACGCGGTGATGTGGGCCGCCCGCCGCGCCGGCCTGTACTACGTGCCGATCAACACCCATCTGACCGCCGCCGAATCCGCCTACATCATCGACAACAGCAGCGCCAAGGCGATCATCGGTTCGGGGGCGTTGCGAAAGACCTGCGAGGGCCTGGCCGAGCACCTTCTCGACGGGCTGCCCGGTGTACTGCTGATCGCCGACGATGACGTGGACGGTTGGCTACGCTACCCGAAATGTGTTGCCGATCAACCAGATACTCCACTCGACGACGAGATGGAGGGGGATCTGCTGCAGTACTCCTCTGGCACCACCGGCCGGCCCAAAGGCATCCGACGCGAACTGCCGCATGTCTCGCCGGCTGAGGCGCCCGGCATGATGTCGATGCTGGTGTCGGTGTGGATGACACCCGAATCGATCTACTTGAGTCCGGCACCGCTTTATCACACCGCGCCGTCGGTCTGGTCGATGACTGTTCAAGCGGCCGGTGTGACGACGGTGGTGCTGGAGAAGTTCGACCCCCAGGGCTGCCTCGAGGCGATCCAGCGCTACCGGGTCACCCACGCCCAGTTTGTCCCAGCCCATTTCACGCGCATGTTGAAACTTCGCGATTCTGTGCGTAATTCCTATGATGTGTCGTCGCTGCAGCGAGTGATGCACGCTGCAGCGCCCTGTCCGGTGCAGATCAAACGGCAGATGATCGATTGGTGGGGGCCGATTGTCGACGAGTATTACGCGGCCTCGGAGGCGCACGGTGCGACCCTGATCAGTGCCGAGGAGTGGCTGGCCCACCCCGGCTCGGTCGGGAAACCGATGCTGTGCGATGTCCACATCCTCGACGACGACGGCAACGAGCTACCGGCCGGACAGCCCGGTGAAATCTACTTCGCTGGCGGCAACGCGTTCGAGTATCTCAACGATCCAGAGAAGACCGCCAGCTCGCGCGAGAAACACGGCTGGACGACGGTTGGTGATGTCGGATACTTAGACCAGCAGGGCTACCTGTACCTCACCGACCGGCGCCATCACATGATCATCTCCGGTGGAGTCAACATCTATCCGCAGGAAACCGAGGACCTGTTGGTCACTCATCCGAAAGTGATGGACGCGGCGGTGTTCGGCATCCCCGATGACGAGATGGGCCAGAGGGTCAAGGCCGTGGTGCAGACCGTCGACACCGCCGACGCCACCGATGAGTTCGCCGAGGAGCTGTTGAGCTGGCTACGGGAACGCCTGGCGCACTACAAATGTCCGCGGTCGATCTCCTTCGAGGCCCAGTTGCCGCGCACCGACACCGGCAAGCTGTTCAAGCATGAACTGGTTGCCAAGTATTCGTGAAAGTCGTCGAGTTGCCGGCGGGGATCGTCGTCGGCGTCGACCCCGGATACCTCGACGAGCGTGCAACGTTCACGCTGACGGAGAGTCCGTGTGACGACCGGCGTGTGGTGACCGTGGGGTCGGTGGACGACACGGTGGCGGAACTTGAGACCCGGACGGGCCGCTGGCCGCAAGCCAGCGCGGTCTGTAACGACGTACTGCGATCCGTCGACCCGACCGGCCCGACGCTGGCCGGCGTGGTCACCGAGTCGCTGGCCTACTCCACCTTGCAGGCCGGACCGGAGTTCGCCCGCTGGCTTGCCGAACGCGGCCCGGCCCGGATGCCGCAACTCCCCGACCCGCTGCTGGTCGAACGTGACGGCAACACGCTGCGGATCAGATTCAACCGGCCGCAGCGGCACAACGCCTTCAGCAGCGACATGCGCGCCGCACTGCTGGAGGCGCTCGACGTCGCGCGGTGGGATCCGTCGATCGCCGAGGTGGTATTGAGCGGCAATGGGCCGTCGTTCTGCAGCGGCGGTGACCTCGCCGAGTTCGGCGCGTTCACCGACCCGGCCAGCGCGCATCTGGCTCGCACCCGACACAGTCCGGCATTGGTGCTCGACGCTCTGACCGCCCGGCTGGGACCGGCCTGCCGTGCCGAGGTGCACGGCCAGGTGCTCGGCAGCGGATTGGAGATGGCGGCGTTCTGCGGGCGGGTGGTGTGTCGGCAAGACGCCGTGCTGGGGTTGCCCGAGTTGAGTCTGGGCCTTATTCCCGGGGCCGGCGGCACCATCAGCATCACCCGCCGGATCGGTCGTTGGCGCACAGCGTATCTGGTGCTCTCAGGGCGGTCGGTCGATCCAGCGACGGCGCTGCGGTGGGGGCTGGTGGACGCCGTCGGTTAACCGGTGAGCACGCCGTTCAGATCCCCCCGCGGGCAACCAACTGTGCGGCGATCACGTTGCGCTGGATCTCGTTGGTGCCCTCGCCGACGATCATCAGCGGCGCGTCGCGGAAATAACGTTCCACGTCGTACTCGGTGGAATACCCATAGCCCCCGTGGATGCGCACGGCGTTCAACGCGATCTCCATGGCCGCCTCGGAGGCGAACAGCTTCGCCATGCCGGCCTCCATGTCGCAGCGCTCACCGCTGTCGTAGCGCTGCGCGGCGTAGCGGGTCAGCTGGCGGGCGGCGGTCAGCTTGGTTGCCATATCGGCCAAATAGTTGCCGATGCTCTGGTGTTTCCAGATCGGCCGGCCGAAGCTCTCCCGTTGCCGGGCGTAGGCCAGCGCGTCCTCCAGCGCCGCGGTAGCGACCCCGAGCGCCCGGGCGGCCACCTGGATCCGGCCGGTTTCCAGGCCCGCCATCATCTGTGCGAACCCCTTGCCGGGCACCGCGCCCAGCACCGCCGCCGCCGGCACTCGGCAATCGTCGAACGACAACTCGCAGCTCTCCACACCCTTGTAACCCAGTTTGGGCAGATCGCGCGAGACCGTCAGCCCCGAGCTGGGATTGTCCACCAGCAGCACCGAAATACCGTGGTGCCGCGGCTTCGCGTGCGGGTCGGTCTTGGCGAGCAGCGCGATCAGCCCGGAGTGCCGGGCGTTGGAGATCCAGGTCTTTGACCCGTTGATGGTCAGCGTGTCCGGGCCTCGCGGCAGGGCGGTGGTGGTGATGTTCTGCAGATCGCTGCCACCGGCCGGCTCGGTCAGCGCCATGGTGGCCCGCACCGCACCGGTCGCCATCGGCGGCAGATAGCGCCGCTTCTGCTGCTCGGTGCCGAACCGGGTGAGCAGCTTTGCGACGACCGTGTGTCCGCCCATCGCCCCGGCCAGGCTCATCCAGCCCCGCGCCAGCTCCTGGGTGACCAGCACGTAGCACGGCATCGACACCGGTGTACCGCCGTATTCCCCGGCGATGGCCAGGCCGAAGATGCCGATCCGCTTCATCTGCTCGATCCACGCCTGCGGGTAGGCGTTGGCATGTTCCACCTCGCAGACGGCGGGCTTGACCTCCTTGTCGACGAAGGCACGGACGGTGTCGACCAGCATCGCCTCCTCGTCACCGAGTTCGGTTCGCATCGATCACCCTCCGCGTATGTCAGGATTCCTACCGACATCCTGACGCACGGGAGGCGCGATGGGCGGCGGGCCCTACTTCGACGAGCTGCATGTCGGCCAGGTGTTCGACGCCGCGCCGTCGATGACCCTGTCACCCGGGGTGGCCGCGGTGCACCAGGCGATCCTGGGCGACCGGATGCGGCTGCCGCTGGACGGTGAGCTGACCCGGGCCGTCACCGGCTCGACGACACCGCTGGCCCACCCGGGTCTGGTGTGCGACGTCGCGATCGGCCAGTCGACGCTGGTGACCCACCACGTCAAGGCCAACCTGTTCTATCGCGGCCTGGTCTTCCACCGCTTCCCGGTGATCGGTGACACCTTGTTCACCCGCACCGAAGTCGTCGGGCTGAAGCAGAATTCTCACCGGCCCGGCCGAGCGCCGACCGGGTTGGCGGCGTTGCGGGTGACGACGATCGACCACACCGGCCGGCTGATCCTCGACTTCCACCGCTGCGCGATGCTGCCGCTGCGAAGTGACGCCGCCGACACCGGCCACCACGACGACCTCTCCGGCATCGGCGCCGACGCGGCCACGTCGCCGCAGGTGACCGCCGACTGGGACGGGGAGGCGTTCCGCAGCCGGGTGCCCGGACCCCATTTCGACCGCACCATCGCCGGTGCAGTGTTACACGGCAGCGCCGACGTGGTCAGTAGCGCACCAGAGCTGGCCAGGCTCACTCTCAACATCGCTGCGGTGCACCATGATTCACGAGCGGGTGGACGCCGACTGGTCTACGGTGGGCACACCATCGGGCTGGCGCTCTCGCAAGCCGCCAGGCTGCTGCCCAACCTGGCGACGGTGTTGAGCTGGCAGTCCTGCGATCACACCGGACCGGTGCACGAGGGCGACACGCTCTACAGCGAGGTGGGTGTGGAATCCGCCGAGCCGACCGCAACCGGCGGTGTGTTGGGGCTGCGCTCGCTGGTGTACGCGGTCGGTGACTCGGGTGAACCCGACCGGCAGGTGTTGGACTGGCGGTTCACCGCGCTGCAGTTCTGAGCTGTCCGGTCGCGCGAGGACAATGGACCGGTGAGCTCGCTGGGCATCCCCGCCGCGGTGCTGAAGCGCGCCCAGCGGGTGGCCGACGCGATCGCGTGCCGGGTCGCCGAGCTGGGCGGGCGAGCGGTGCGCGTCGATGCCGGTGAGATCCTCACCGGTCGGGCCGTGTTACGCGGATCGGCGCCGGCGGGGCGGATCTCAGCCGGGGGCACCACCCGGCTGATGGCCACCTCCGACGGCTGGTGGGCGTTGACCCTGTCTCGCGCCGACGACGTCGACGCCGTGTCGGCACTGCTGGAACTACCCGGGGTCGGCACCGACCCGTGGGCCGCGCTGAACCGGGCATCGGCCAGTGGCACCACGGCCGCGTTGGTGGCCCGCGCCCGGCTGCTGGGCATGCCCGCCGCGCTGCTGGGTGAGTGTGCGCCGGCTGAGCCAAAGATCGCGGCGCACAACGAAACCGCTCCCGCCACGCTCTCCGGATTGCTGGTGGCCGACCTGTCGTCGATGTGGGCGGGTCCGCTCTGCGGACGGCTGCTGGCCGCCGCCGGCGCCACCGTGGTCAAGGTGGAGACCCCCGACCGCCCGGACGGCAGCAGGGTCGGCACCCACGCCGGCCACCGCGCCTTCTTCGACTGGATGAACAGCGGGAAACTCTCCTACGTCGTCGACCTCGACGCGCCCGAGCTGGCCGACCTGTTGTCGGTCGCCGACGTGGTCATCGAGGGATCGCGGCCGGCCGGGCTGGCCCGCCGCGGCTTGGCCGCCGACCAGGTGCCGGCCCGGCCGGGCAGGGTGTGGGTGCGCATCACCGGATACGGCGCCGAGCACCCCGACCGGGTCGCCTTCGGCGACGATGCGGCGGTAGCCGGCCGGCTGGTCGTCGCCCATCCCGACGGCCCGGCGTTCTGCGGCGACGCGATCGCCGACCCGCTGGCCGGCCTGCAGGCGGCCCTCGCGGTCCTGGACAGCCTGGCCCGCGGCGGTGGCGACGTCATCGACGTGTCGATGGCGGGGGTCGCAGCCACCTATGGCGCCTTAGCCGCGCTACCCGCCGGCGCGGAAGATAGCGTGGCGTCGCGGGCGCCGACCCTGCCGGCGGCGCCCGCACATCCGGCGGGCACCGACAACGCCACCGTTCGCGCTCTGGTCGCCGGGCGCCGCGTCCGATGTTGATCCGGCGCGCAACGTTGTCGGACGGGCGGGTCGCCGACATCCGGGTGGCAGAGCGGATACTCGCCGTCGCCGACACGCTGGACCCGGCGCCCGGCGAAGACGTGTTGGACGCCGGCTTCGGCGCCGTGCTGCCCGGCCTGCACGATCACCACCTCCACCTGCGGGCAGCAGCGGCCGCACTCGCCTCGTTGCCGGTCGGGCCACCTGCGGTGCACACCAAAGACCAGCTGGCACAAGCATTGTCGAGCAGCGAGCCGGGCGTCGACGGATGGATTCGGGCGGTCGGCTACCACGAGTCGGTCGCCGGTGAACTGGACCGGACCGTGCTGGACACGCTGCGGCCCGAGACGCCGCTGCGGGTCCAGCATCGCAGCGGCGTGCTGTGGATTCTCAACTCCGCCGGGCTGGCGCGCGTCGGGTTGGGCGATCACCCCGACGGGCGGCTGCGCAGCACCGCGGCCTGGTCGGACGCCGTGCCGCGTCGCGACGCCGACCTGGGGAAGCTGAGCCGCTACCTCACCGGATTCGGCGTCACCGGCGTCACCGACGCCACACCGGATCTGGACGCCGACGATATCGGCTCGCTCACGGCGGCTCACCGCCGCGGCGAATTGCGCCCGCGGCCATATTTTTTGGCGCCGGGTAAAAAGATCCTGCACGACGACCGCCTCGACCTGCAGGCGCTGACCGGCTGGATCGCCGACCGGCACCGCGCCGACCACCCGGTCGCGATTCATTGCGTCACCGCTGCCCAGCTGGTGGTGGCAGTTGCCGCACTGCGCGCCGCCGGCCCCGGCCCGAGCGATCGCATCGAGCATGCCGCGATCGTGCCCGACGACATGATCGCCGAGCTCGCGGACCTCGGCGTCACCGTGATCACCCAGCCCAACTTCGTGGCCGAACGCGGTGAGGCGTACCTGCATGACGTCGCCGCCGACGAACAACCACAGCTGTGGCGGGTCGCCGCATTGATCGACGCCGGCATCGGCGTGGCCGGCAGCACCGACGCGCCGTTCGGTGCCTTGGATCCGTGGGCGGCGATGCGCGCTGCGGTCCACCGCACTACCGAGAGCGGCACGGTGCTCGGAGCCGGCGAACGCATCCCGCCGGGTGCAGCGTTGCGGCTGTTTCTCGCCTGTCCTGCTGATCCGGCACGGATGCGCAGCGTGGTGCCCGGGCAGCCGGGTGATCTGTGCGTGCTGGCGATCCCGCCGCGCGACGCGTTAGCCGAACTGGCCTCGGACATGGTCACCGCCACCGTCATCGGTGGCGAGGTCGCGCACCCATGACCCGGACGCGGCGCCGGAAACGACGGCGCCCGAAACGACGTTGTGCAGCGCTGCCGCACCGTCCGCCTCGGTGACCGCGTACGTGATGGCTGCGCTGTTCAGCCGGTACGCATGCTCAGCCACCTGGCTCAACAACACGTTCGACGTCGCCAGCCAGGCTTCCCACCGCGCCGTGAGCGCCACCGCCGAGCTACCCACCCAGCCGTCTTGTGCGGCTTCGATCCGGTTGTCCGACGACAGGTGTCCGAAGGCCAGGTCGGCCCCCTGATCGCTGACACGTGCCGCGGAGCCGAGCAGGTCCGGCACGCTGACCCGAAAGACGGGACTACCGTCACCAGAGCCGGGATATGACACGTTATCTGCCTAGCAACACCGGAATACCGCCGCAAGTCACCCGACGCTGCCACCCGCGGGCAGGCTCCCCGCGGGTGTCGATACTGTGACACCGTGAGCGAAGAACCCGAAGTCCTGGTCGAACAACGCGACCGGATCCTGATCATCACGATCAACCGACCCAATGCCAAGAACGCGATCAACGCCAAGGTCAGCCAGGGGCTGGCAGACGCGATGGACCGCCTCGACGGCGACCCCGGCCTGTCGGTGGCGATCCTGACCGGTGCCGGCGGCTCGTTCTGCGCGGGCATGGATCTCAAGGCGTTCGCCCGCGGCGAGAACGTCGTCGTCGCCGGCCGCGGCCTGGGGTTCACCGAACGGCCGCCGGAGAAACCGCTGATCGCGGCGGTGGAAGGGTACGCGCTGGCCGGCGGGACCGAGTTGGCGCTGGCCACCGACCTGATCGTGGCGGCCGAGGACTCGGCATTCGGCATTCCCGAGGTGAAGCGCGGCCTGGTCGCCGGCGGCGGCGGACTGCTGCGGCTGCCCCAGCGCATCCCGTATGCGATCGCCATGGAGTTGGCGCTGACCGGCGAAAACCTGCCCGCCGAGCGGGCGCACGCCCTGGGCCTGGTCAACGTCCTGGCCGAGCCGGGGACGACGCTGGACGCGGCGATCACGCTGGCCGAGAAGATCACGGCCAACGGCCCGCTGGCGGTGGCCGCCACCAAGCGGATCATCGTCGAGTCGCGCGGCTGGAGCCCCGAGGACATGTTCGCCGAGCAACTGAAGATCTTGATGCCGGTGTTTGCTTCCAACGACGCCAAGGAGGGCGCGATCGCTTTCGCCGAGAAGCGCCCGCCGCGCTGGAGCGGCAGCTGAGGAGCCCGCTGCCGTCGTCGTCGCGTGTCTTGCCCGCGTCGAGGTGAGGCGACCTGAGTTCGCCGCGCTCGCACCGACAAAGTCGAGGCTTACGCCCGCTGGCCAAACTAGGCTTGCTATTCACGTGTTGGGAAGTCCTGTCGGCCACCGTGCAGCCGGCGGATCGGAAGGTGTCCGATGTCGATGGTCGATGATCTGCCCGGTGCTGGCATCGCCGAGCCTGGCGGCGGCATGCCCCGGCCGGCGGTCACCGTGGGCGCATCGCGGTCGTGGCGACTGCGGGTCGTCCGGAGGGCGGCGGTCACCGCGTGGCTGGCGGCGATGGTGTTTCGCACTTCGACGACGGGGTTTGCCTTCAACCGGGAGTTGTTGCTCCTCTACATCTGCACTGGACTGATCGCGGCAAGCATCGGCCGGCGGCGGATGCTGCAGGTGATCATCGACTGGCTGCCGTTCGCGCTGGTGCTGATGGTCTATGACCTCAGCCGGGGCGCGGCGACGATGCTGGGGGCGCCGACCCTTTGGCGACCGCAGATCGATGCCGACCGTTGGCTGTTTTTCGGTGTGGAGCCGACGGTTTGGCTGCAGGAACACCTCAAACTGCCCCGAGCCCCGTGGTGGGAAGTGGTCATGAGCACCACGTATATGTCGTTTTTCATCCTGCCCTATGTCGTCGCCAGTGCGTTGTGGCTCAGCGATCGGGACGACTGGAAGGCTTTCGTTCGCCGCTTCGTTGCGCTGCAGTTCACCGCGTTGATCGTCTACGTCCTGATGCCCGCGGCGCCGCCCTGGGCGGCCGCCCGCTGCACCGCCAGCGAGGTTGCCGGCGGTCCGTTCGACCCGCCGTGCATGTTCCACTCATCCGCCGGGGTTCCAGGCGGCGGGTTGCTGGGGGCCATGAGAACCAGCCGGCCCGGCGCTCACCAGTGGGTGGAGCGGATCTCCACCCGCGGGTGGGGCACACTGCACCTGAACTCGGCCCGCTCGCTGATCGACGAGGGGCAGGCCAGCGTGAATCTGGTGGCCGCCATTCCGTCGCTGCACGCGGCGTTGACCGCGATGGTCGCGATCTTCCTGTGGCGCATGGTCGGCGCCATGTGGCGTCCGGTGCTGGTCGGCTACCCACTGGTCATGGCGTTCCTGCTGGTGTACACCGCTGAGCACTACGTCGTCGATATCCTGCTGGGCTGGGTGTTCACCGCGGTCGTGCTGCTGGCGGTGGGCCGGCTCGAAGCACGCTGGAGAACCTCGCTGCCCCGGTGGCCGGCCAGGCCCGCGGTGTCGGCCGACGCCGCGGCGGTCGGGCTGGTGGTGTGATGAGCATTTCGCTACTGCTTGAGATGGCGGTGTCGCATGACCCCGACCGGTTGGCGCTGGTGTCGGAGGACCTGCGGCTGACGACCCGGCAGTTGAGCGATCTCGCCGCGGGCGGTGCGAACGTCATCACGGAATCGACAGCCGAGCACGTGATCTACCTCGGCACCGGGGGTGTGATGCTGCCGCTGCTGATCTTCGCATCGGCGCGGGCCGGGCGCACCTTCACCCCGGTCAACTATCGGCTCTCCGCCGACGCCATCCGGGCACTGATCCAGCGGCTACCCGACCCGCTGGTGGTCGTCGACACCCGCTACCGGGAGATACTCGCCGAAGTTCACCCGCAGGTGGTGACGTCCGAGGAGTTCGTCGTCGCCGCCCGCAGCCCCGGCCCCGCCGAGCAGCCACCGGTATTTCCCGATCCCGACGCAGCCGCGATCGTGCTGTTCACCTCCGGCACCACCGCGACACCCAAGGCCGTCGAACTCTCGCACACCAACCTGACCAGCTACATCACCGGCACCGTCGAATTCGCCTCCGCGCAAGCCGGCGATGCGGCGCTGATCTGCGTGCCGCCATATCACATCGCCGGGGTCAGTGCCGCACTGTCGAACCTGTACGCCGGACGCGAGATGGTGTACCTGCCCAACTTCGACGCCGAGCGGTGGGTGCGGCTAGTCGACGACGAACACATCACCACGGCGACCGTGGTGCCCACCATGCTGGATCGCATCGTCACTGTGCTCGAGCACAGTGAGCACAGTGAGCACAGTGGGGGACACCGGCTGCCGTCGCTGCGCAACCTCGCCTACGGCGGCTCGAAGGTGCCGCTGCCGCTGGTGCGCAGGGCGCTGGAGCTGCTGCCGCACGTCGGCTTCGTCAACGCCTACGGGCTGACCGAGACCAGCTCGACGATCGCGGTGTTGACCCCGGACGACCACCGGCAGGCCCAACACGCGGCCGACCCGGCGATCGCCCGGCGGCTGGGATCGGTGGGCCGGCCGGTGCCGGGTGTCGAAGTGCAGATCCGTGACGACAACGGCGCCGTGCTTGCACCCGGCGGGACCGGGGAGTTGTACGTCCGCGGCGAGCAGGTCTGCAGGCGCTACACCGGGGTCGGCTCGGCGCTCGATGCGGACGGCTGGTTCGCGACGCGTGACCTGGCCACCCTCGACGAAGGCGGCTATCTGTATCTGGGTGGGCGCAGCGACGACACCGTCATCCGGGGTGGGGAGAACATTGCGCCGGCCGAGCTGGAGGACGTCATGATCGAGCACCCCGCTGTCCGTGACGTCGCGGTGGTCGGCGTCGACGATGCACAGTGGGGCCAGGCGCTCGTCGCGGTCGTGGTGCCGGAGGCCGGCGTCGAACCCGATCCGGACGAACTGCGCGACTACGTCCGCAAGAGGTTACGCGCGTCGCGCACTCCCGACCGGGTAGTGTTTTTTGGCGAGCTGCCCACCAACGAGACCGGCAAGGTGCTGCGCCGCCAGCTCGTCGAAAGCCTCACGCCGGCGAAGCAGTAACTGGCCTGGTGAAGGACGACATCATGATCAAGAACGGCACCCGTCTACAAAGTCAGGTGTGCGATACCCAAGTCATCGTCGTGCGGGCCTCCGGCAGCCTCGACGACCTGCGGTGCGGCGGCGTCGCCATGGTGGCGATCGACGCCGCGCGGTCCGGTGAACTCGACCCGGCGTTCGCCGGAGGCACCGTGATGGGCAAACGTTACGTCGACGACGCCGGCGGCGAGGTGCTGGTCACCAAGGCCGGTGCGGGCACGCTGACCGTCGGCGAGACCGCGCTGCGCCTCAAGGAGGCAAAACCGCTGCCGGCCAGCGACTGACCCAGACCCCATATGGGCCACTACAAGAGCAATCTGCGCGATCTGGAGTTCAACCTGTTCGAGGCGCTGGACCTGGAGCAGTCCCTGGACGGCGGCGCCTTCGGCGACCTGGACGGCGACTCGGTGCGCCAGATGCTGGCCGAGGCGGCACGGCTGGCGCAGGGACCGGTAGCCGAGTCGTTCGCCCATGGGGACCGCAACCCGCCGGTGTTCGATCGGGATGCGCACACGGTGCGCCTGCCGGGGCCCTTCAAGGATTCGGTGCGTGCCTGGCAGCGCGGTGAGTGGTTTCGCGTCGGGCTGGACGAGCAGGTCGGCGGTGTGCCCGCACCGTCCATGGTCTCCTGGGCGATCAACGAGTTGGTGCTCGGCGCCAACCCGGCGGTGTTCATGTACCTGGCCGGCCCGGTGTTCGCCAACATCCTCTACCATCTCGGCAACGAACAGCAGCGGCACTGGGCGAGCATGGCGATCGAGCGCAACTGGGGCGCCACCATGGTGCTCACCGAACCGGACGCGGGCTCCGACGTCGGCGCCGGGCGGACCAAGGCGATCGAGGCGGGCGACGGCAGTTGGCGCATCGACGGCGTGAAGCGGTTCATCACCAGCGGCGACAGTGAGGACCTGTTCGAGAACATCATGCACCTGGTGCTGGCCCGACCCGAAGGCGCCAAACCGGGGACCAAGGGGCTCAGCCTGTTTCTGGTGCCGAAGTATCTGCCCGATCCGCAGACCGGCGAGCCGGGGGAGCGCAACGGCGTCTTCGTCACCGGGCTGGAGCACAAGATGGGGCTCAAGGTCTCGACG
>NZ_JBYCKY010000880.1:0-13025 GCF_057473605.1 Mycobacterium sp. TH-M82
CCAATCTCCTTCGGCCATGAAACACCGCAAACGCATGAAAGCCATACCCGACGTCCCTGGGCAGTCCGAAGCCTACGGCCGAGGGCAACAACCACCCTCCAAGAAAGGTAAGGAAACGCATGGCGAGCGGTGTGTCGCGGGTGGCGTACTTAGAAACGGGCCTCGACGTGCTCTCCGACCTCGGTTATGGCGGCCTCAAGCTGGCCGAGGTGTGCAACCGACTGGGCGTCACCACCGGGTCGTTTTATCATTTCTTCGACAACTGGCCGACATACACCAAAGAGCTGGTGGATCACTGGCGGCAAGCTAATACCATCCGGCTGGTGGAGTGGATCCGAACGGAATCCGACCCGCGCCGACGCATCGACAGCATCATCGACATCGGTTTGAACCTGCCACACCGCGCCGAAGCCGCCATCCGCGCATGGAGTAGCGCGGATTCCGATGTCTACGCTGTCCAAGTGGACGTTGATCGCGAACGTCACCAAATCCTGCGCGAATCCGCCTTCGAAATCCTGCACGATCAGCGGCAGGCCCAACTCTTCGCCGACTGGGCCGTCTACCTGCTCGTCGGTTACGAGCAGGCGACCTTACCTCCTGACAAGGCCGCTCTTGAGTGGATCGTCGGTCAGCTGCTCGACGCGCTTGACGCCGGCAGGTTCACCTCCGCGCCACGCGACCAATGAGCTGCATCGCCTCAGCCACGTCCAACCCGACGGTGCACTCGACGCCGATGTCCACGTACCGGCCCCGGCTCCTAGTGACCGACCTCGCGTCCAACAACTGACACGAATGAAACGCAACTGCCCGGCCGCCCACCGAGATTGTGTGTGAGCGCAGTATGCGGATCCGCCAGCTGCCGCCGGCCTGCCTCTCCACGAAACTGCAGCCATGCCTCGTAGAGCATCCGCAGCCCACTGGCGCCCACTGGATGACCGAACGACTTCAACCCGCCGTCGGGGTTGACCGGCAATCTGCCATCGGCATCAAAATCGCCTGCAAGCACGTCTTTCCATGACTGCCCCTGATCGGCGAAGCCGAGATCCTCCATCAGCACAATCTCGGTAGGGGTGAAACAATCGTGCACTTCAGCCAGCGAGAACGCCGTACGAGGGTCGTCAATGCCGGCCTGCTGGTAAGCATCGCGGGCGGAACGCACCACTTCAGGAAAGCTCGTGTAGTCGTAATCGGGGTCCATCGAACCGCGTCCCGAGCCAGCGACCAGTGACAGCCCGTGGACGTACATTGGTGTATCGGTATAACGCGATGCGTGCTTGGCCGGCACCACGATGGCGCACGCGGCGCCGTCAGCGACTCCGGAACAGTCAAATACACCGAGTCGCCCAGCTACCTTCGGCGCATGATCGATCTTGTCTTTGGCAACGGGCGAACGGAACTGCGCCTTGTCGTTACGCGCACCGTTCGCATGGTTCTTCCACGCCACGTGTGTCATCGCGTCACGCATCTCACCCGGATCGACACCATACTTCGCGCAGTAGGCCGGATCCAAGAGCGAAAAGGCCGCGGGCGCGGTCATTGACAGTTCGGGCGCAGTACCGTCGCCCGGCGGATCCTGGCGCAACAACCCCGAAAATCCCGAGTCTTTCAACTTCTCCACCCCGACGGCCATCGCGATGTCGTATGCTCCGCTCGCCACCGCATAACACGCGTTCCGGAATGCTTCGGATCCGCTGGCGCACATGTTCTCCACCCGCGTGACCGGCTTGTCACCGATACCCAACGCCCGACTCAGGGTTAGACCCGACATACCCGAGCTCAAGGTGCCGAGCCAGTAAGCGTCGATATCGTCCCGGCCTAGGTTCGGGACTGAGGTCATGCATTCGCTGACCACTTCCACCAGCAGGTCATCAGCAGAGCTTTCCCACCGCTCACCGAACTTTGAGCAGCCCATACCCACCACCGCGACCTTGCCGGCTATTCCTCTACTAGCCATCGCGCCTCCTGTCCAATAGGGCTTTCCAGAAGTAGTTGTGCACCTCGCCTGAGGTGAACAGCCGGCGGAAGGTGAATCCCACGGCCGAACCCACTTCGATGCGTTCTGGTTCGGCGTCAGCTACTTCGCAGGTGAACCGGCCACCGCCGGCTACATCAACGACCGCTTGCACGACAGGCGGCGACGGCGAATACGCCAGGTGATCAACCGTATATGTGGCGACGGTGCCGCGCAGACCCGCAACCGACGTGAGACTCATCTGGTCGGCTATGCCACAACACTTGCAGACCCGAGCCGGCGGAAGATGGACGAACCCGCATGCGTCACAGCGTGTTCCGGTGAGGCCGAACTTCCATATCCCCGATCGACCGGCCGCAGGTCCCGACGGCCGATCCGGCTCGGGGCGACGCGGCGGCTCCACGTCCACCAGCCCGCGCCACGACAGGTAGGTCGGGTAAGCGACCGGCAATCCGTCGGCGCGCTGGGCGCTGACCGGATGCGGTTGGCGCGCTTGGGGCAGCGCGTCCGTAGTGCGCAACAGCATCGCATCGCAACCGTCGACGGCCGAAATCACCAGCACGGTCTCCCCGCCCGCCGCGGTGTCCAATACGCCGCACAGTGCTAACGCGGCATCGCAGGCGCCCGAGAAGCCGATCGGTGATGCGCCAACCGACTTTTCGCCCTTCACCAAGGTCGCAGCGCGCTTGACGATTCCGCTGTTCGGGCAGGTGAGCACCACATCGTCGACCGCAGTCAGCCCAGCGAAGTCCAGCACCCGCTCAGCCGAAGCCCGGACCAAGTCCGCGTATCGCTCGGCGCCGAACCGTTCCTCCCATTGGTGCCCGGTCACCGACGTCGTTGCGCGCCAACGGTCTAGGAACTCTTCGGTCAGCGACGACACCGCAAGTACCTCGGCAATAGCGGGTTCATCGTCTCCAAACCGCAGGGCGGCCGCGCCGTCGCCGCCGAGCTTCTCGTCAGCCGACCCGGGACGACCCACTCGGATGTCGGCGCTGACCGCGATCCCGCCATTGCTCGCCGCGGCGAGGATCGCGGCAAAACCGCTGCGTCCCGTTCCGCAGAAGTCGACAGCTAGGGCGTCCGAACGCAGGCCGAGTGCAGCGTGGATCGCCGTGGCGTTGGTCTTGTCCGCGTATGCCGGCGAGCTGCTGGCGAAATATAGCGCGTTGGCCGAGCCCGCCCGGGGGATATCGGCTATGGCTGCAACGGCCATGGTTGTGCTGTCCTCGTCGAATGCGGCGACCACCCGATCACCGCTGCGCACGCCGATGTCACTGCCGGCCAGGCGGTAGCGAGGCAGGTAGCTGGCGTAGCCGACTAGGCTGCTCATTAACAAGCCCCACGGAAGATCGCGGCCAAGCCCTGTCCGCCGCCGATGCACATGGTTTCCAGCGCAAGGCCCCCGCCTCGTCGGCGTAGCTCGTGCAGCATCGTGGCCAGGATCCGCACACCGGTCGCTCCGATGGGATGCCCCAGGGAGATGCCCGAACCATTGACGTTGAGTCGGTCTTCAACGTCGTCGAGCTTGACGCCCCAGCCGGCGAGTACCGCAAGCACCTGCACTGCGAACGCCTCGTTGATCTCGATCAGATCCAGATCGTCGAATCCCAATCCCGTTCGACGGAAGAGCTTCTCGACGGCACCAACTGGTCCGATTCCCATGCGGGACGGCTCACAACCAACCGCCGCCCAGCCTTCGAGGAAACCGAGTGGCTCCAGCCCAAGCTCGTCGAGCCGATCCTCCGCCACGACCAGGCACGCTGCAGCGGCGTCATTTTGCTGGCTGGAGTTACCGGCTGTCACCGTGCCATTGCTCCTCAGGGCGCGCAATCGGCCCAGCGTTTCGACGGTGGAGTCGGCCCGGATCCCTTCATCGTCGGCGAAGTCGATCGGTTCGCCCTTCCGCTGGGGTACCTGCACGGCAACGATCTCATCGTCGAAGCGACCCGCCTGCTGGGCCACAGCGGCGCGCTGATGGCTGCGTACTGCGAAGCTGTCGGCAGCCTCGCGGCCGATGCCGTAGTCGACCGCGAGGTTCTCGGCGGTTTCGATCATGCCGCTGATCGGGCCGAATCGCCAGATCGGCTGCGATAATTCACGTCCACGGTCGAGCCGGTCATAGAGGATCTGATTGCCGGAGCGTGAGCCCCACCGCGCGGTGGTGGTGTAGTGCTCGATGTTGCTCATCGATTCGACACCGCCTGCCAGCACGACATCAGCGGCTCGAGTTTGTACCGTCATCGCCGCGGTGACCACGGCCTGCAGCCCGCCCCCACAACGGCGGTCGATCTGCAATCCGGGCACGCTGATCGGGAGGTCGGCGTGCAGGGCAGCCCAACGCCCGATGCATGGCGCCTCGGAATTGGCGTAAGACTGAGCAAATACAACGTCTTCGATCGCGGTCGGGTCCACGGCGGTGCGCTCGACAACCGCCGTGATCACCTGGGCGGCGAGGTCCTCGGCACGCAGCGGTCGCAGACTACCGCCGAAGGTGCCGACCGCGGTTCGGACTGGACAGACGATGGCGGCGCGTCTCACGTATCACCTCGCCAGCGTCCGGCAGAAGGGTCGATCAGAGTGGTAAGCCTCTCGTCTGACAGCCAAATGATGGTCTCCAATTCCAAGGCGTCGAGGTAGCGGACACGACCGGAGCGAAGGTCCTCCAGGCGCAGGCGGGGTGAATTGCCCGAGGTGTCGAAATTGACTGATACTTGAGCGAATTCGCTGTCGATTACCGGCCCTACCGCAGGCACGTTTACCGAATCGCTGTCACCGAACTCAATCGTCATAGCGCCTCAGATCAAAAAGCCCAGTGTCGGAATGGAGCGGCCGTTGTCCACCAGCACGACCTTTTTGTACGCAAGTCGCAACTCACCGTCTTGCCGGCGCACCCGGTAAGTGACCCGGCCACCCCACAGGTGATTGCCGCGTGCGCGTGACTCCAGCACCATGACGTTGGCCGCCACCTCAAGGTCTACGCCTCCGCCAGAATTGGGTCGGCCACCCAGAAATTCCACGTTCGACAGCAGTCGCCGCAGGTTGGACGGGGGCGCCTGCGCGTAGCGCTTGCCGGTACGCATCTGTTTGAGCCGAGTGGCGATGCGGCTGCGGTTGTCGTAAATCACCGACATCGTCCGGGACGGGTCATCGGTGGAGGCCACCGGCACCCAGTACAACGCGTCATCGGTCCACAGCGCTTCCCAGGCGTCGTAGTCGGATTCGTCTGCGAAACGCGCCTCCCGATAAAGGAATTGCTCTACCTCTCGACGATCGAAATCCTCGGGCACCGGCCCCAGTTCTGCGGGCTTGTCCAGCAAGCTGGTCACGATTACGCCTCCATCAACATCTTGTAGTGCGACCAGAAACCACGCATCCCGGTCTCATCGGTGGCCCCGCCGACGGTGAAACCGTTCTCGTCGAGCCGTTCCCGCCCGAGTCCGCGACGCACATCCAGCCATTCGGGCACCAGCGACTCAAGTCCAAGCTGATTGCGCTCGTACATCTCGGTATCGTCGGCCAGCAACATGCCCGCAGGTCCCACCGAGCCCATGCACTGCGACACCATCCGCCGGTTCAACTCCCGCGCACCCGCCAGCTGGACGGCCGTGGAGAACTGCAAACACTCATCCACCGCGACCGGTTGGATGTTAAAGACCTGGATCTCGGCGATGAAGAGATTCGGAAAGATCATCACATGGGGCCCCCCCTCGATGAGGATCTTCTCCGCCTCAGTACCGTAACGCTTGCGCATCGCCGCGACATACTCGGGCACCCGGTCCTCCGTGGTGCCGAACCAGCGCAATGGCTGCGCGAACTTGCGGAATTCCGGCCGTAGATCGTTCTCACTATGGCCATTGCCCAAGTTGCGCGTCACCGCCGTCGAAGAATCGCTGTATAATGCGCCGATGGGGCTGCCGGTGACACCAAATATCGACCCATGCACGAATTGCGGGTGATATCCATCGGTCTCGTTCTCCGCCAAAAGTTTCCAATTGGCACGCGTCTGATGCTGCAGCCATCCGGCGGTGAGCTCGACTTCGCCTTCCGGTGACAGTCTGGCCAGTCGGTCGATTTCGCCGGCGGCTGCGCCCAGATGCTCGACCAAGCTCGGGCCGTCAGCGGCGAAGCTCCCAAATACAAAACCGCGGTAGGTTTCCATGCGTGGCACGCGACCCAGTGAAAGGTCGAGCTCACGCGTCCCATAGCCCTTGAAAAAGGGGAACCCGACAAGTTCACCGTCGTTCCGAAATGTCCACCCATGATACGGACAACGAAACGTCGATGAATTACCTGCCGCATCATCGCAGACCTGGTTGCCACGATGTGCGCAACGGTTGAGCAGCAGATGCAACCCACCGTCACGGTCGCGAGTCATGATCACGTCTTGCAGTCCAAGGCGCTTTCGCACGTAGTCGTTTGGCTGCGACACTTCGCTTTCATGGCCAACGAAAACCCAAGTGCGATACCAGATCTTGCGCAGCTCTTCGGCGAAGACGCGTGGGTCAGTGTAGAGCGATCCGTGCACCTTGTCGTGTTTGATCAATTCGCCATAGCTATTGCCGGCGGCGGCCGGTTCGATGAGCGAGGTCACTGATCGGGCTCCTCTCTAAACAATTCGCGCAAGTCACCCTGCGCGATCAAGTCGGCAAGAGCGAACTTTCGCACCTTCCCGGTCGCTGTTCTGGGCAGATCGCTGGCAACGAACCAGCGCTGCGGAACCTTATGCGGTGTCAAGTGTTTGCATGCATGCGCGTGCAACTGGGTGGCCGCATCGTTCGGCAGTGCACCACACCCAACTACAACGACGGCCACAATCTCGCCTAGCCGCTTGTCCGGCAGGCCGAAGGCGCAGGCTTCGTCGACCATGTCATGTTCGGCTAGGCAGGCTTCCACCTCGACGGGCGAGATGTTCTCTCCTCCGCGGATGATCAACTCTTTGAGTCGACCGGTGAGTGTCAGGTAACCGCGGCCGTCCATCACACCGAGATCTCCAGTGTGCACGAACCCGTCATCGTCCACCGTGGCTACAGTGGAAGCGGGGTCGTGAAGGTAGCCGACCATCTGCTGATAACCACGCGCGCAGATCTCCCCTGGATGGCCCACCGGCACAACGAGGCCGGTGGTTGGGTCTACCACTTTGCAATCAACCTGAGGAAGTGGCCGGCCAACGGTGCGGAGTTGATCTTCTCGGTTGTCGTCGGGCCGGGTCGCGGTGAGGACTGGCGACAGTTCCGTTTGACCGAACACCTTCACCACTGATGCCCCGAACGTAGACTCCGCCGCCTCGACGAGCTCGGCCGAAACTGTGGACGCACCGCCCAGACACGTTGAGAGACGGGGCGCCGGTGCACTCGAATCACGCTGCGCTGCAATCAGAGCCTCCAGCATTGTGGGCACAAAGAACAGGACGTTTGCTTGCTCGCGACGGATCGCATCGAGAACCGCCGAGGGCTTGAACCGATTCACCAGGACCTGGGTGCCGCCAATCCACAGCGGACCCAACGTAGCGATCACACAAGCCGCTGTGTGAAACATCGGCAGCGGATTGACAGTCACCGATGCTGCGGAGATGCCAGCGGCCTCCATGGTCAGTTTGGCGACGTTGACAAGCGAACGGTGCCGCAATAACACGCCTTTGGGCGTGCCGGTTGTTCCCGAGGTGTACTGCAGCATCACCGACCGCTCAGGGTCATCTGGCGCGCCGGACACCACGCCGGCGTCGGCGCTGTCGCTTCGCCACTCGGTACGGGATGACAGGCTGACGGTCCGCACGCCTAGACGCGTACCGATCTCACTGACTGTGGCAACGGTGTCGTGGTCGCGGCCGCAGTCAGCGTGAATCAGCAGCCTTGCCCGGGAATGCCGCAGCGCGTATACCAGCTCGGCGGGACGAAGCGCAGGATTCAATGCGACGAGGACGACGCCGGCGAGGGCCGCACCGTACTGAATGATCGGCCATTCCACAATGTTTGGTGCCCATAGGGCGACATAGTCGCCTGGCGTGGTGAGGCGCGCCAGGGCGGTGGCGACCCGGGAGGCTTCCTCGAAGAGCTCCCCATAGGTCAAACGCAGCTCCTGCCCATCGGCATCGCGATTGCCCACGAGGGCAGTCACGTCCCCATGCGTGCGGGCCCGCTCGGCCAGCAAGCCACCAACAGTGCAGTCCTCGAGCGCGATGCTGGTGTCGGCGCTCAAATACGACCGTTCAAGGCACGCAGGCAGCTTCGCGGTCACGTAGGTACCGTCCCGAACTGCGGCGGCCGCTTCGCGCGAAAGGCCGCGATTCCCTCGGTGAAGTCATCGCTGTCAAAGAGTTGAGCCTGGTATCTGGCCTCGAGCTCGAGAAGCTCGAACCGACTCAGCGCTGATCCGGCGGCCAACAGGGATTTGATAACCCCGTACGCGTGAGTCGGGCCTGCGGCCAATCGCTCGGCGTCGGCGAGGGCGACTGCTAGCGCCATACCGGGCTCCGCCAATGCGTCGATAAGCCCGATCTCTAAAGCCGTGTGCGCGTCGATGGGCGCGGGCATCATCAACATCTGGCGCGTGCGAGCGACACCTATTCTGGCCGGTAGCGACGCGAACGTCCCCATATCACCGGCCAATCCGACGTTGGTGAACGTTGTCGCGAAACGCGTGTCGCTCGCAGCAACGACTCGGTCGCACGCGGCGGCAAGTGCGACACCCGCTCCAAAGGCGCTTCCCTCTACGGCGGCGACGACAGGTTTGCCCGTGTTCCAGATTGCACGAATCACCCTCTGCGCCAACTGTGCTCGTTCCATAGCGCGATCAGGTGACATGCGCTCCATCGAGGTGATGTCCCCGCCCGAGCAGAATGTGCTACCGGCGCCAGTCAGGACGATCACGCGGGTTGAGTTGCCAGTGCCGGCCGTTTCTAACGCGTCGGCAAGCTCCAGCCGGACCGGAATGTCGATTGCGTTGCGTTTGTCGGGGCGGTTTAGCGTGACGACCCGCACCGGGCCGCGATCCTGGACCAAAACAGAATGAGTGCTCATTGCCCCGTGAAATTCGGTTGGCGGCGTTCGATGACGGCACGAAGACCCTCGAGTGCGTCAGCAGTCCCCGACAATTCAGACACGGTGCGTGCCTCTTCGGCCAAGCGCTGTTCGACCGATGCCCCGACGCCACTCCAGACCAGGCGCTTCGTCGCCGACAATGCCCGCGAGGGCATCGCCGCCAAATCGGCCGCGACTCGTTCTGCGCGGCCGGCGAGCTCGGAATCCTCGACAACCTCGGTGACCAAACCGATCTGCAATGCTTCAGCGGCGCTGAGCGTGGGATTGGTCAGCAGGATCCGCAACGCCTGGCGCAGGCCGACCAGCTGGGTCAGGGTGACCGAGGAGCCGCCGTCAGGTGCCATGCCGACTCGAACCGCGCCCGAAAAGAACTTTGCTGACTGTGCCGCGATGACGATGTCAGACGCACACACCAATCCCAACCCGCCGCCCCCGGCCGCAAAACCCTGAACCGCGGCCACCACCGGCGCGCGAAGCTGGATTAACGCTGCAGTGGCTAATTGAAGCCACGCGGTGGCCTCCCGCAAGTAGGCGGGAAGGTCGGATCCCTTCGATTCGAAGGTGTGGATGTCGCCGCCGGCGCAGAAGTTTCGACCTTCACCGGTGAGTAAGACAACTCGCACAGCGGGATCCGCGTGGCATGTCAACGCCGCCTCGTGTAAGGCCTTAAGGAACTCAACATTCATTCCATTGGATGCCTCGGGCCGGGTCAAACGCAGCCGGGCGATACCGTCGGCGACATCGAGCGCGACCGGCGCGCTGGTTTCTGCAACACTCATTAACTGGTTCCTCGCTGTCGAAAAGCGGTCGCACCGTTCTGTCCGGCGCCACCGCTGATGTGGTCGACTACACAATCGATTTCGTGATCCAATCTCGCCGCTAGTGACGTCTCAACGCCGTTGTACACCAGCCGCTTGATGGCGACCACGGCCTCACGCCGCCGGCCAGCCAGCTCCGCGGCGAACCGATGGACGCCCTGAGTGAACTGGGCTTGCGGGAAGCTCCGATATGCCAGGCCCCGTCGTACGGCATCGACGCCAGACATGCGGTCGCCGGAGAGTAGAAGGCCGAGAGCCTCTTGTCGCCCCACCAAGCGGCTCAACCGCTGGGTACTGCCCCCGCCGGGAATCATCCCAAATTTGATGTGGTTGTCCGCGATCTTGGCATCATCGCTGACCAGCACTATGTCGCTGGCCTGCATTAGCTCAAACCCACCGGCCATGGCGACACCTTCGACCGCGGTGACCACGGGGGCCTGGACACGCGCGATCGCCCCGCAGGCGCGGCGAAACACCTCGAATAGTGTGCGAAGCGCGTCGGGGCCGCTGGACCGCAGAAACTCCACTTCGTTGAAATCACCTCCCGCGCAGAAGTTTCCCCCGGCACCCTGCAAGACAACTACGTGAACTTCGGGGTCATCCCCTAGCTCGAGGATGGCCCGTTCGAGCTCAGCACCCAGCGCCACCGTAATGGCGTTCATCTGCTCGGGGCGATTGAGCGTAATCGTCCCAATACCATCGGCGAAATCACGCAACACCAGCGTCATATGTTTCGCCCCCCACCGACCTCGATCACGGCGCCGGTCACGTAGCTGGACAGGTCAGACGCCAAAAAAACCACTGCACCGGCAACCTCCGCCGGTTCGCCCGCCCGCTTCATCGGAATGGCGGCTTCGCGTTCTGCAAAGACCGCTGGTGGCATTGCCGCCGTCATGGGCGTCCGGATCAAACCAGGCTGAATTGCGTTGACTCGCACGTTGTGGTGCGCAAGTTCCTTGGCGGCGGCCTTGGTCAGTCCGACTATGCCTGCCTTCGCCGCGCTGTAGTTAGTTTGTCCCGGATTACCTGATTTGCCCGACAGCGAAGACATATTGATGATGCTGCCCGACTTTTGCTCCCGCATGACCGCCGACGCCTCGCGCACACCCAACCACGTGCCCCTCAGATGCACGGCGACGACCGCATCGAAATCCGATACCGCCATCTTTTTTAACGACGCATCGCGTGTGATGCCGGCGTTGTTGACGAACACATCCAGACGCCCAAAGCCCCGAAGGGCTCCGGCGACCAGGGCACGTACCTGCTCCTCGGAGGTGACGTCGCACCTAAAGCCAATCCCGCCGATCTCGCTGGCCGCCTCCTCGACAAGTGCGGCGTCAACGTCGCCGACCACGACTCGTGCGCCGTATCCGGCAAGCGATCGGGCGATCTCGCGTCCGATCCCCTGGCCAGCACCGGTGACGACGGCGACACGCTGGTCAAGCAGCGCCTCAGCCATAGCCTTAACTCTTTTCCCTCCGACTGCAATCCTTATTCTAATCCAGGTTAAACTAGCATGGTGGCGGTCACAACAACCGCCCAGGATTGGAGCAGAGCATGGACCTCGGACTGGCTGGAGCACGTGTAGTAGTCACCGGGGGCGCATCCAATATAGGGCGCGGCATCGTGCACGAGTTCGCGTCCGAGGGTGCGCGCATCGTCATCAGCGATATCGACGGGTCGCAGGCGGAACAGGTTCGCGGCGAAGCCCAGGCCAGAGGAGCGGCGGGTGTGGAACTGGCGATCGCCGATCTTACGGTTGCCGAGGGAGCCGATGCTGCGATTGGGACTGCCCTGGACAACTGGGGCGGAATCGACATCCTCGTGAACAATGCGGGTTGGAGCGTGCCGGGATTCATTGCTACCGAGACCGATCGAGACAAATGGCAGCGCACCATCGAGATCAACCTGTTCAGCGCTGTCGCCACTACCCAGGCTGCGATCGGCCCGATGAAAGAGGCCGGCGGCGGCGCCATCGCGTTCATCGCGAGCGACGCCGCATTCGGCCAGATCCGTGTCGGGGTTTACGGCGCTTCGAAGGCAGCGCTAATCGGCCTGGGCCGTACCGTGGCACGCGAACACGGTCGTCACGGCATTAGGTCTAATATCATCTGCCCCGGCCTCGTCGTCCCCGAAGGCCCCGAAGCAGTTGGTCAATCGAGTTTGTGGGCCGTCGGCCAAGACAATGTCTTCAACCAGGACCAGATCGACTACATGGTCAAGGGAACGCCACTACGCCGACTGACTACCGCCGAGGATGTCGGCCGGGCCACCGTGTGGTTCTGTTCACCGACGGCGGCTCGCCAAGTGACCGGGCAGCTTATCTCGGTCAGCGGCGGCTACACCATGCCCTAGACAAGCTGTCGGGCATCGTCTGGGTGGCGCAGACGCCCTGACGCTAGTAGCCGGACGCACTTGGGACTCGGCGGTGAAGTGGTATTGGGCCAGTCGCTAGGGCTAGGCGCCAGGTCGCCCGTAGACGGCCACCGCGACGCTACGACCGAGGCTGTTAGCCGACCACACTCCGATGGCTGCATTGCCGCAGTCCTGCATGGTCGCCCGGGACGGCGGTTTGTACCACGAGTCATTCAGGATCTCGACGTTATTGATTGCGAAAGACCGGTTGCCACTGTTTGTGCCAGCGGGCGCAGTGAACCCCGCCGCGCTCGGACGGTCCTGCGGTGTCGACCCGTCCGAACCGATATCGCCATTGATGTCACCGTCGCTTAGTGCATCTTGGGTGTGCCGACGAGCTGCCTCTGGCCTGACCCCGATTGATTGATCAATCGGGGTCAGGCCAGTACGACGATGACCGCCTCGACGAGCAACGCATCTTCATGTTCAACCTGGCACTGACCCGGACACTAATCACTCTTGCCGGATCTCCCAATCCTTGTGGGCCGAGTAGTAGTGCCGGCCGTCCTCGGTGACTAGCCAGCCCATGAACTCCATGGTCTCTTTTGCACCTGTCCGCTGGACGCCACGATCTCCCGCGAGCACCACTTGGATCGCAATGGGATGGTCATTGGTGGCCGAACCCACCTCAGTTGGGCGGATGTTCGTCTGCATGAGCTGCCCGGGGGAACGTCAAGAGCTAAGCTGACGTGAGCCCTCCGGTCCGGGCCAGTTCCTGTGGGAGTCCGATGCCCCAGAATTGGGGCGAGGAGGACTCGATTCATGGCACGGCGACGGCAT
>NZ_JBYCKY010000881.1:0-1412 GCF_057473605.1 Mycobacterium sp. TH-M82
GCGGCTACATCAACCCGGTCATCACCCGGGGCACCCCACCGCGGTTGGAGGGTTGCCGGCCAGCAAGCCGGGGCTTGACGCTGGCGCTCATGACCGCTGTGTAGCCTACCGCATCCTGCCGATGATGCGCCAGCGGGCCAGGCTGCCCCATAGCGCTCCTTGTAGGGTGGGCGTCGCGAGCGGTACCCGCCCGAAAGCTCACACGGCTGCCCACAAGGCGACCGTCATGCGGAGGAGGAATCGGACTCAACATGTCCAACGGATCCAAGATCAAAGTCCAAGGCACCGTGGCAGAACTCGATGGCGACGAAATGACGCGCGTCATCTGGCGGCTGATCAAAGAAATGCTGATCCTCCCGCACCTCGACATCAACCTCGACTACTACGACCTGAGTATCGAGCACCGCGATGCCACCGACGACCAGGTCACCATCGACTCGGCGTATGCGATCAAAAAGCATGGGGTGGGTGTCAAGTGCGCCACCATCACCCCCGACGAGGCCCGGGTGAAAGAGTTCAACCTCAAGCACATGTGGCTCTCGCCGAACGGAACGATCCGCAACATTCTGGGCGGCACAATCTTTCGCGAGCCTATCTTGATTTCCAATGTGCCGCGGCTGGTTCCGGGCTGGACCAAGCCTATCGTCATCGGCCGACATGCCTTCGGCGACCAGTACCGGGCGACCAATTTCAAGGTGGACCGGCCCGGCAAGGTGTCGATCACCTTCACCCCCGCCGACGGCAGCGAGCCGGTCGTGCACGAGATGGTGAGCATCCCCGAGGACGGTGGTGTGGTGATGGGGATGTACAACTTCAAGGCATCCATCCAGGACTTTGCCCGCGCCTCGTTCTCGTTCGGGCTGCAGGAGCAGTATCCGGTTTATTTGTCCACCAAGAACACCATCCTCAAGGCCTACGACGGCATGTTCAAAGACGAGTTCCAGCGCATCTACGACGAGGAGTTCAAGGACAGGTTCGAGGCGGCCGGACTGTTCTACGAGCACCGGCTGATCGACGACATGGTGGCCGCCTGCCTGAAGTGGGAGGGCGGCTACGTCTGGGCATGCAAGAACTACGACGGCGACGTGCAGTCCGACACCGTCGCCCAGGGCTACGGGTCGCTGGGGCTGATGACGTCGGTGCTGATGACCGCCGACGGCAAGACCGTCGAGGCCGAAGCTGCACACGGCACCGTCACCCGGCACTTCCGCCAGTACCAGGCCGGCAAGCCCACCTCCACCAACCCGATCGCATCGATCTTCGCGTGGACCCGCGGGTTGCAGCACCGCGGCAAGCTGGACAACACCCCCGAGGTGATCGGGTTCGCCGAGAAGCTCGAAGAGGTCGTCGTCGGCACGGTCGAGGGCGGGCAGATGACCAAGGACCTGGCGCTGCTGATCGGCCCGGATCAG
>NZ_JBYCKY010000882.1:0-1383 GCF_057473605.1 Mycobacterium sp. TH-M82
CGAGTAGCGACCCCTGGTAAGCGTGCACCAGTCTGCCCTGCTGGTCTTTCGGGATCACTAGTGGCGCAAGGACCTTGTAAGCCGGCTTCCATGGTCCCTGCTGACCCATGGCGAAGTGAAACGCGGGCAGTTGCATGAATCTCAGCCTCTCGCTTGATAATTCGACTTGGCGCGCCATTCGCGGGACTCTTCGTCAAACTCACAATGGTCATTGGGGCTCGGGAGGTACACCTGGTCGCTTCTGGGTGGTGGCCTGGTTCCTGGCCAAAAGCGTTGCCCGAGTTGGCGTTGCAGCGCATCGGCCTTCTCTTGGTCGGTCCAGAGTTGCTTCGGCTTGCCGTGCGAGACGATCTGCGGTGCTGGGATGGGTGCGACGGGCAGGCCGAGATCGTCGTAGGTGACGCGTCTTTCATTGCGTACCCGCTCGTCGTGCTGGCGAACACCGCGCTGGTACGGTGTCTCGTCGCTGGCGGCCTGGACGTGGCGGGCTGGCTCCTGGACGCCGAGGCGGCGTAAAACGTTGCGGTGCACGGACTCAGCCTCGGGGTCGACCGGGAGCTGGGTTGCTGGGCGTATGCCGGGTGCCAGCGCGGCGAGGACGGCGCGGTTGGTGTCGCGGTCGGATGCCAGTGCTTCGCACCAGAATTCGACTTTGCCGGGGGTCAGCCTCCCGTCGTTCACGGCCGCGTGCACGATCCGGCGATCCTCTTGGCGGGCGAGCCGTTCTGCGGCGGAGACGCGCTTGCTTTCGAGGTCGTGTTCGATCTGGGCGAGCTGCTCGGCGAGGGCGGCGTGCATCTGTTCATCGGTAGCGTCGGCGGGTAGGCCGAGCAGCCGCAGTACTTCGGGGCGTGGGACATTCACCATTTTGCTCATGCGCAACCCTCCTCACGGCGGAGCCGGTAGGCGTCGAGGTCGGAGCGGTGGATCAAGTAGTGCCGGCCGTCGGCTTTCCGCGCGGCCAGCTCCCCTCTCCTGCATAGCAATCCCACCGTGTCGGTGCGCAAGCCCAGCTCCAGTCCGGCCTCGGGGGTGCTCAACCAGTCGCAGTTTCTCCTCATAGGCCCTGACGCTACAGCCGGGGCGCCCAGCTCGCTGTTTCGTTCGGGCCGACCCGATTGGCTCGCAACGGCTTCGGCGAGGGCTGACTGGGCGGCGGCCAGGCCCTCGGGCACGCCGGGCCGGTGCACACTCGCCAGGCGGGCGTAGTCACCCAACCAGTGAACCAGCAGCCGCGCCAGGTCTGGCTCGATCACGATCACGTCGGACCGGATAGCTGCGCGGATGCGGCTGTAGGGGTCGCTGGCCGGCGTTTCGGCGCGGTCGGTGCTCACGGGCGCGCCCAGGGGCACCGCACGTCTGTGGCGGGCATGGGGCCGATCT
>NZ_JBYCKY010000883.1:0-3052 GCF_057473605.1 Mycobacterium sp. TH-M82
CTCGCGCAGGAACCGGCCGGTGCCCATCAGCGTGCCGGTGGTGCCCAGGCCGGCGACGAAGTGGGTGATCTCCGGCAGGTCGGCCAACAGTTCGGGACCGGTGCCGCGGTAGTGCGACTCGGGGTTGGCCGGGTTGCCGTACTGGTAGAGCAGCACCCACTCGGGGTTGTCGGCGGCCAGCTGCTTGGCGGTGGCCACCGCGGTGTTGGACCCGCCCTCGGCCGGCGAGAAGATGATCCGAGCGCCGTAGAGCTCCAGCAGCTGGCGACGCTCTATCGAGGTGTTCTCCGGCATCACGCAGATCAGCCGGTACCGCTTCAACCGGGCCGCCATCGCCAGCGAGATTCCGGTGTTGCCGCTGGTGGGTTCCAGAATCGTGGCGCCGGGTGCCAACAACCCGTCGGCTTCGGCCTGCTCGATCATCCGCAGCGCCGGGCGGTCTTTGATCGACCCGGTCGGGTTGCGGTCCTCGAGTTTGGCCCACAGCCGCACGTGCGGACCGTCCCGGCTGTCCTCCCATCGCGGCGAGAGCCGCTGCAGTCCGACCAGCGGGGTGTCGCCCAGCGCGGCCAGCGGCGAGTCGTAGCGGGCCATAGAGGCTGGACCTTACCCGCCCGCCCCGCCTGCTACGGCGGGCAGGATGATCACCGAGTCGCCGTCGGCGATCGCGGTGTCCAGGCCGCCGGAGAACCGCACGTCCTCGTCGTTGACGTAGATGTTGACGTAGCGGTGCAGTTTGCCATCGTCGAGCAGGCGTTGCGCGATCCCGGAGTAGTTGGTCTCCAGGTCGCTGATCACCGCAGCCAGGGTGGTGCCGGCGGCGCTGACACGTTTCTCGCCACCGGTGTGCGGACGAAGAATCGTCGGGATCGACACGGTGACGCTCATGAATACTCCTCGACAACAGTGACGGGTTCTTCGGTGACGACGCCGTCGACGATGCGATAGCTGCGCAGGTCATGGGTGTCCGGGTCGCGCGTCGACACCAGCACGTAGTGTGCGTCGGGTTCACCGGCCAGCGCCACGTCGGTGCGGCTCGGGTAGGCCTCGGTCGCGGTGTGCGAGTGGTAGATGACGACCGGCACCTCGTCGGCGTCGTCCATGGCCAGCCAGACTTTGAGCTGCTCCTGGGCGTCGAATCGATAAAACGTGGGCGAGCGTTCGGCGTTGACCATCGGGATGTAGCGCTCCGGCCGGTCGGACCCCTGCGGTCCGGCCAGCACCCCGCACGCCTCGTCGGGGTGGTCGGTGCGGGCATGGGCGACCATCGCGTCCACCAGGTCGGCACGAATCGTCAACACTGGTCACCGTCTCCCCGGTCTGCTCGCGAACGCCCCCGGCAACGTGCCGCGATACGTCGGTATTCCGGCCACCGGCTCGGCGGCCAGCACACCGACCAGCACCGCACGGGCCAGGCAGTCCGCCGCCGCCGCACCCACCGCGGCGACCAGCCCGGTCTCGGGGGACAGCGCGGTCGGTGTGTCTGTCGCCGGCGCAACCTCGACGTCCCCGGTCGCCAGCGCGAACACGGTGTCGCCGTCCAGCGGGGTGTGCGCCGGCCGGATGGTGCGGGCCAGCCCGTCCTGGGCGGCGATCGCCACCCGGCGGCACCCAGCAGGGCTGATCGCCGCATCGGTCGCGACCACCGCGATGGTGGTGTTGAGCGGGCTGGACGCGGACCACTTCGTCTCCAGCCGGGCAAGCGCCGCCAGCTGGTCAGCCGGCGGCGGCGTCAGCCCGAACTCCTCGATCAGAGAGGCCGGCCACGGCAGTCCGGTGGCGGGGTCGACGACCTCACCCACCGAGTTCACCACCACCAGCGCCCCGACGGTCACGGCAATGCCGCCCAGTTCCAGCGTGACTGACGCGGTTCCCACCCCGCCCTTGAGCGCACCGGCGCGCGCCCCCACCCCGGCACCAACCGTTCCGACCGCCGCGGCGGGACCGGCCGCACCGGCCGCCGCGTAACCGAACTCCGCCGTCGGCCGGCAGGCCCAGCCGCCGACCGGCAGGTCGAAGATGACCGCGGCCGGCACGATCGGCACCACGCCGTCTTCGGTCACCAGGCCGCGATTGTTCTCCTCCAGCCAGGCCATCGCGCCGTCGGCGGCCGCCAGCCCGTAGGCGCTGCCGCCGGCCAGCACCACCGCGTCGACGTGGCGCACGCTGTTGGCCGGGTCGAGCAGGTCGGTCTCGCGGCTGCCGGGCGCACCGCCGCGGGCATCGACCGCGCCGACCGTGCCGGGCGGCGCCAGCACCACGGTGACTCCGCTGGCCCAGCCGGCCCCGAGCGTCGCGTCCGGGTCGAGCCGCTGGTGATGGCCGACCAGGACACCCGCGACGTCGGTGATCGACCCCGCGCTCATCACCAGGATCGTCCCATCAACGCCAGGACCAGGTACTCCTGCAGCACCGTCAGCCACCGATACACACTGAACTGCCCGGCCATCGGATGTTGGGCCGGCACCCACTCCGGACCGTTCGGGCCGACGTCGAGCATCGTGCCCAGCGCCAGCCGGATGTCGTTGACCGCCGCGATCCAGGAGTTCGCCTGTTTTTCGGTCAGCTCGAACCGACCGCCCCCGTCCGGGACGGTGTCCAGCAACTGTTGTGCTGCACCGCGTTTGGCTTCGATGATCTCCGACTCGTGCAAACCGCGCAATGCCGCGTTAAGGTTGTCGGCAACCTCCGCGCTGCCGGGCCGGTGCTCGTCGGGCCGGCAGAAATCCGGCAGCAGCCGCCGCAGCGTCGCATCCTGGGGCGGTTGGGTATTGACGTTTTTCATGCCGGTGATCTGCTCGAGTTCGTCTGGCGGCGAAGATGATTCCCGCGCATCGAGCATGCCGACAACCGAGCCGGCGAGGTTCTTCAGCAGTGCCGCCTCGTGCGGAGCCAGGGCGGACCGGACGCGGAGGCCGTCATCGGTCTCAACCCGCTTCCACTTACGCACGGTGAAGTCAGCGGTCCTGCTGCATGGTCGCCCACAACCCGGCAGCATGCAGTTTGGACACGTCGACTTCCATCGAGTCCCGGCTACCCGCCGACACCACGG
>NZ_JBYCKY010000884.1:0-4727 GCF_057473605.1 Mycobacterium sp. TH-M82
CGTGGCTGGACTCCACCCAGTCGTGCTCGCTCTCGGCACGCGACGGGTAGCCGGACAGTCCGCCTTTTTTGCGCAGGGTGTCGAAGTCGGGGCAGCGTCCGGTCAGCATCTTGTGCACGTAGGCCTGATGCCCGATGTCGAAGAGGATCGGATCGTGCGGTGAGTCGAACACCCGGTGCAGCGCCAGCGTCAACTCCACCACGCCGAGGTTGGGCCCCAGATGTCCCCCGGTGGCGGCGACCTTGTGGATCAAGAACTCACGGATCTCGCCAGCCAGGTCGGCCAGCTGCGGGTGAGAAAGGTGCTGCAGATCAGCGGGGCCGCGGATCTGTTCGAGCATTCAGTCAGTCTACGCACCGGCACGGTCGCGATTCACCGGTTCCCGCCCGCCGGGTCAGCCTGCGGCGGACGTATGGTTCTGGCATGCGCGCCGAGGAGATCGCCGAGGATTTTCCGGTGGTGGCCGTCGACTCCGACGCGCTGGACGCCGCCCGGCTGCTGGCCGAGTACCGGCTGCCCGGCATCGTCGTCACCGATATGTCCGGAAAACCCTACGCGGTGCTGCCGGCCTCCCAGGTGGTCCGGTTCATCGTGCCGGGTTATGTACAGGACGACCCCGCACTGGCCGGTGTGCTCAACGAGACGATGGCCGACCGCGCGGCGGAGAAACTGGCCGGCAAGATGGTTCGCGACGTGCTGCCCGAGCACCTGCGCAACGTGCCCGCCGCCGACGCCGATGACACCATCATCGAGGTGGCCGCCACCATGGCGCGGCTGCGCAGCCCGCTGATCGCGGTGGTCAAAGACGGCGAACTGCACGGGGTGATCACCGCGTCGCGGCTACTGTCTGCGGCCCTCACACATTGACCGACGCTGCTGATAGCGTGACATCCGGTGTGCCGGGAAGCCTGGTCGGCGTGACATGTTCCGTTACCAGGAGTGCACCGTGGGCGCCGGCCGATGACCGTCATCGCGATCGCGGTGTTCGTACTCGCCTATGCGTTCATCGCCGCCGACCGAGTCAACAAGACGCTGGTGGCGCTGGCCGGTGCGGCGGCCGTCGCCGTCTTGCCGGTGATCGGCTCCGACGACATCTTCTACTCCCGCGAGACCGGAATCGACTGGGACGTCATCTTTTTGCTGTTCGGCATGATGATCATCGTCAGTGTGCTGCGCCAGACCGGTGTCTTCGAATACATCGCGATCTGGTCGGCCAAACGCGCGGGCGGCTCCCCGCTGCGCATCATGATCCTGCTGGTGCTGGTCACCGCGTTCGCGTCGGCGCTGCTGGACAACGTCACCACGGTCCTGCTGATCGCCCCGGTCACACTGCTGGTGTGTGACCGGCTGGCGATCAACGCGGCGCCGTTTTTGATGGCCGAGGTGTTCGCGTCCAATATCGGTGGCGCGGCCACTTTGGTCGGCGATCCGCCCAACATCATCATCGCCAGCCGGGCCGGGTTGACGTTCAACGCCTTCCTGATGCACTTGGCGCCGATCGTCGTCATCGCCCTCGCGGTGTTCATTGCTCTTTTGCCCCGGCTGTTCCCCGCCTCATTCGCCGTCGATGCCGCGCGGGTCGCTGACGTGATGTCGCTGGAGGAGGGCGAAGCCATCCGCGACCGAGGGCTGCTGGTCAAGTCTGGCGTGGTGCTGGCGCTGGTGTTCGGCGCGTTCATCGCCCATTCACCGCTGCACATGCAGCCGGCCACGGTGGCACTGCTGGGCGCCGGCGCGCTGGTCGTGATCTCCAGGCTGGAGCGCTCCGACTACCTGGCCAATGTCGAGTGGGGGACGCTGCTGTTTTTTGCGGGGCTGTTCATCATGGTCGGCGCTTTGGTGAAAACCGGTGTGGTCGAGCACCTGGGCCGTGCGGCGACCGAGACGACCGGTGGCAACCCGCTGCTGACCACGATGCTGATCCTGGGCGTCTCGGCGCCGGTGTCCGGGATCATCGACAACATCCCCTACGTTGCCACCATGACACCGATCGTCGGCAAACTGTCGGAGTCGATGCCCAGCCTGCCGCATCCGGACGTGTTGTGGTGGGCGCTGGCGCTCGGCACCGACTTCGGCGGCAACCTCACCGCTGTGGGAGCCAGCGCCAACGTCATCGTGCTGGGGATCGCGGCACGCACCGACAATCCCATCTCTTTTTGGGAGTTCACCCGGAAAGGCATCGTGGTCACCGCGATCTCCTGCGCGCTCTCGGCGCTGTACCTGTGGTTGCGGTATTTCGTGTTGGGGTGAATCGGGGCTTGCCCCCGACTAACCAGCTAGCGCGTCAGTAATGCCACGCACTCCACGTGGTGAGTAAGCGGGAACGCGTCGAACACCCGCAGCCGCTCGACGGTGTAGCCGTGCCCGCGGTATAGGCCGACATCACGGGCGAAAGACGCTGCTTCACAACCGAAATGGATGACCCGTGGCACGCCGGCGCCGGCCAGCAGCTCGATCACCTCGCGTCGGGCGCCCGAGCGTGGCGGATCCAGCACCACCACATCAACACGGTCGCGTTGCGCGGTGAGCGCCCGGCGCACCGAGTCGGTGACCACCGACACCTGCGGCAGGCCGGCCAGCGCGGCCCGCGCAGCCCCCGACGCAGCCCGCGAGGTGTCCACGCTCAGTACCCGGCCGGTCTCCCCCACCGCCTCACCGAGCACCGCGCCGAACACCCCGGCCCCGCCGTAGAGATCCCAGGCGATCGCGCCGACACCAGCCTGGGCCCACTCGGCCACCAAACCGCTATACACCCCCGCCGCGTCGCGGTGCGCCTGCCAGAACGCCGTCACCGGCACTTGCCAGCGACGTCCACCCACCCGTTGGATCGCGCGATAGTCGCCCTCGACGACCTGCGGTCGCCGGTGGCGGCCGGTGCTGACCACGTGCCGAACGTTGTCGTCGTCGAGCACCACGTACACCTGATCACCGAACCGAAGACCGTCGGGCAGGCCGTCGAGCATCCCGGCAGGCAGTTGCCCGCACCGCAGGTCGGTGATCAGGTCGTCGCTGTGGTAGCGGTGAAAGCCGGCGCGGCCGTCGGCGTCCACGTCGAGACGGACCCGAGTGCGCCAGCCGGTGGAACCCGAAGTGCCGAGCGGTTCAGCCTGGCCGTGCCAGCGGTGCCCACCCAGCCGCTCCAGCTGGTTGGCCACCACCTCGGCCTTCAAAACCCGCCCCGCGGCCGGATCGGCGAACGCCAGATCGCAACAGCCCGCCCCGTCCACCCCGGCGATCGGGCACAGCGAGGCCACCCGGCTCGCCGACGGCTCGATCACTTCGACCGCCTCGGCGTGCCAGTACGCACTGCGCTGCGCGGTAACGCGTGCCCGAACCCGCTCGCCGGGCAGCGCATAGCGGACGAACACCACCCGATCTTCGTGACGGGCCACGCAACTACCGCCGTTGACCGGGGAGCCGGTAGTCAGCGTCAGTTCAGCGAGTATCATCCCGGCCCGTCCAGGAAGCCCCGCCGGGTGTCGCCCGGGGCCAGGTGCGGCTGCAGCTGTCTGCGCCGTTCCGACGAACTGAGCTGCCAGGGAACAGAAGTCACCATCACCCCCGGCATGAACCGCAGCCGGGTCTTGAGCCGTAGGGCGCTCTGGTTGTGCAACAGTTGCTCCCACCAGTGGCCCACGACGTATTCCGGGATGAACACGGTGACCACGGTGCGCGGCGATTCCTTGCTGACCCGTTTGACGTAGTCCAGCACCGGCCGCGTGACCTCGCGGTACGGCGAGGCGATGACCTTGAGCGGCACCGTGATATCGCTGTCCTGCCAAGCACGGACAAGGTCCCGCGTTTCGGTGTCGTCAACCCCTACCGTGATGGCCTCCAAAGCATCGGGCCGGGTCGCCCGGGCGTAGGCCAGCGCCCGCCGGGTCGGCAAGTGCAGCTTCGACACCAGCACGACGGCGTGATTGCGACTGGGCAACACGGCCTGGTCCTCTTCGGCGGCGGCCTGCTCGGTCAGCTCCCGGCTGACCGCCTGGTAGTGCCGGCGGATCAGCTTCATCAATACGAACAGCGCTGACATGGCCACGATGGCAATCCACGCGCCCGCGGCGAACTTGGTGGCGACAACGACGACCAGCACGGTGCCGGTGGAGATGAAACCGATGGTGTTGACCACCCGCGAACGCAGCATGGTGCGGCGGATCTGCGAGCTGGTATCGTTACGCAGCAACAGGTTCCAGTGCCTCACCATCCCGATCTGACTCAACGTGAACGAGACGAACACACCGACGATGTAGAGCTGGATCAATGGGGTGACCTCGGCACTGAACACCACGATGAACGAGATCGCGGCCACCGCCAAGAAGATGATGCCGTTGGAGAACGCCAGCCGATCACCACGGGTATGCAACTGGCGCGGCAGATAGGAATCCTGGGCCAGAATCGACCCCAGCACCGGGAACCCGTTGAATGCGGTGTTGGCGGCCAGTGCCAGGATCAACGCGGTGACCCCGGCGATGACCCACAAGCCGGGAGGAAAGCCACGGAATACCGTCTCGGCCAACTGGGCGACCACGGTCTTCTGCTGGTAGTCCGCCGGCGCTCCGATCAGTTGGTTGGCCGGTCGTTCGGCGACCTTCACCCCGGTCTTGGCGGCCAGCACGATGATGCCCATCAGCAACGTCACCGCGATCACACCGAGCATCAACAAGGTGGTGGCGGCGTTGCGCGACTTCGGTTTACGAAACGCCGGCACCCCGTTGCTGATCGCC
>NZ_JBYCKY010000885.1:0-16371 GCF_057473605.1 Mycobacterium sp. TH-M82
GCGAAGATGCGCTGTTGTTCGAGGCCGCGTCGCAGCCCGGCGTGGGTATGGGTGGAGATCGGCACCCCGGTGCGACGGTGCGCCTGCGCGACCGCGCGCAGCACCCGTTCGACGCCGGGTGTGACACCAGGCTCGTCGGTGGCGCATTTGAGGATCGCGGCCTTGATCCCGGTGTCGGCGATACCCTCCTCGATGTCGCGGACGAACATGTCGGCCATGATCTCGGGGCCGTCGAGCATAGTGCCCGGTCCGAGATAGTGGAAGCGGAACGGCACGTCGTTGTAGGTGTATACGCCGGTGGCGACCACGATGTTCAGCTCGGTTTCGGCAGCGACGCGGGCGATGCGGGGGATGTAGCGGCCCAGCCCGATCACGGTGAGGTCGACGATGGTGTCCACCCCGGCGGCTTTCAACGTGTTGAGCCGATCGATGGCATCGGAAACCCGTTTCTCCTCGTCTCCCCAGGCTTCCGGGTAGTTCTGGGCGATCTCGGTGGTCATGATGAAGACGTGTTCGTGCATCAGCACTACGCCGAGGTCGCCGGTGTCGATTCCTCCGCGCGCGGTGTTCAGTTGCGGCATGGCTTGATGGTAGGCGACCGGAGATCAGGCACCACCCGGCAGAGGCCTTGAGGTGTGAAGCAGTCACACTGGAATGGCCAGTGGTCAACCAAGTGAGGTGGAGTCGATGCCGACGGTGACGTGGGCGCGTGTCGACCCGCTACGGCGGGCAGCGGTGATGGCGGCCGCGGAAGCGGAATTCGGCGCGCACGGGTTCTCCGGGGGCAGCCTGAACGTCATCGCCCGCCGGGCGGGTGTCGCCAAGGGCAGCCTGTTCCAATACTTCGCCGACAAACGCGACTTGTACGCCTACGTCGCCGACGTCGCCAGTCAGCGGGTGCGGTCCTACATGGAGGACCGCATTCGTGAGCTGGATGCCAGCAGACCGTTCTTCGACTTTCTCATCGACCTGCTCGACGCCTGGGTTGCGTACTTCGCCGATCATCCCCGGGAGCGGTCGCTGCATGCGGCGGCGAGTTTTGAGGTCGACACTGACGCCCGGATCAGCGTGCGATCCGTCATGCACCGCCATTACCTGGAAGTCCTGCGTCCGCTGGTGCGCGACGCGCACGTTCGTGGCGATCTACGGCCGGATTCCGATACCGGTGCGTTGTTGTCGCTGCTGCTGATGATCTTTCCGCATCTGGCGCTGGCGCCCTATGTGCGCGGGATCGATCCGGTCCTCGGGCTCGACGAGCCCACCCCGGAGCAGCCGGCACTGGCCGTGCGCCGGCTCACCGCGGTGCTTTCGGCCGCATTCTCCGCTTCACCGGTTACCCGACCGTCGAACGACCTGAATGTGGTCACTCGACGTCGCCGGCTCAGCCGATCCAGACCGTCTTGAGGTTGCAGAACTCGCGGATTCCGTGCCCGGACAGCTCCCGGCCGTACCCGGAGCGCTTGACCCCGCCGAACGGCAGCCCCGGATACGACGTCGTCATCCCGTTGACAAAGACCTGACCGGCTTCGATCTCCTCGACGAAGCGGCGCTGCTCGGCCTCGTCGGCGGTCCAGGCGTTGGAACCCAGCCCGAACGGGGTGGCGTTGGCGATGTCGATGGCCTCGTCGATATCGGCGGCACGGTACACCGAGGCGACCGGGCCGAACACCTCCTCGGTGAAGATCGCCATGTCGGCGGTGATGTCGGTGATCACCGTCGGCGGGTAGAACCACCCGGGTCGCTCGAGTCGCCTTCCGCCGCAACGGATCACCGCGCCCGCGGCGGCAGCCGCCTCGACCAGCCTCTCGACGTCGACGCGGCCCTGCTCGGTGGCCAGCGGTCCGACGTCGGTTTCCGGGTCGGCCGGGTCGCCGACCCGCAGCGCCGCCATCTTGTCGGTGAACTTCGCGACGAAGTCGTCGTAGACGTCGGCGTGCACGATGAATCGCTTGGCGGCGATGCACGACTGGCCGTTGTTTTGCACGCGCGCGGCGACCGCGGTGTCGACCGCGGAGTCCAGATCCGCCGACGGCATCACGATGAACGGGTCACTGCCGCCGAGTTCGAGGACGGTGTGCTTGATCTCGTCGCCGGCGATCGCCGCAACCGAGCGCCCGGCCAACTCGCTGCCGGTCAGTGTGGCGGCGGCCACCCTGGGGTCGCGCAGAATCCGCTCCACCGCGCCGGATGAGATGAGCAGCGTCTGGAAGCAGCCGTCCGGGAAGCCGCCGCGGGCAAGCACGTCGGCGAGATACAGCGCGGTCTGCGGCACGTTGGAGGCATGTTTGAGCAGGCCGACATTGCCGGCCATCAGCGCAGCCGAGGCGAACCGCACCGCCTGCCACAGCGGGAAATTCCACGGCATGATGGCCAGGATCACCCCGAGCGGCTGGTATCGGGCGAACGCCTTCGACGCGCCGACCGTAGCCGCGTCGGCCGACTCGTCGGCCAGCAGCGCTTCGGCGTAATCGGCGTAGTAGCGGAAGCCTTTGACGCACTTGAGGGCTTCGGCCCTGGCTGAGGCCAGCGTCTTGCCCATCTCGCACGTCATCATCTCCGCGACCCGGTCGGCTTCGGCCTCCAGCAGATCGGCGCTGGCGTGCATCCAGCGGGCACGCTGCGCGAAGCTGGTGCGGCGGTAGTCGACGAATCGGGCGGCCGCGCGTGCGATTGCCGCGTCGACCTCCCCGTCGGTGGCCGCGGTGAACGTCTTGACTGTCTCCCCGGTGGCCGGGTTGATCGTGGCAATTGGCGATGCGGGCCCTGATGCCGGCACGTTTCCCTCCTCTGGCGATGCAACGTCGGTGATGGGTGCACCGCCCAGCCTGCCACCACCTGGGTGCGACGCACCGTTGTCACCGCGTCATCGGGGAAGACGGCCGGGTCGCGTAGGCTCCGGGCAGCAGATTAGGCATAGCACGCCGACAGGAATTCAACCCGATGCGCTTCAACCCCCCACCCAATTGGCCACCGCCGCCGCCCGGCTGGGTGCCGGACAGCACCTGGGCGCCGGACCCGTCGTGGCCGCCACCGCCGCCCGGCTGGCAGTTCTGGGTCGACGACTCGGCGCCCGGAGTCCCGCCCGGATATCCACCTGGATACCCGCCCGGGTACCCACCGCAACAGCCGGATGGATGGTCAGCCCAGCCGCCTGGACCGCCACAGCGGCCCGGGTGGAAAAAAGCGCCCTGGATAGCGCTCGTGGCGGCCACCATGGCCGTTGCCGTCGTCGCTTCGATATTCGTGGTGGGCCCCGGCCGAAGGTCAACGGGCGCGGACGCGGAAAGGGTGTCGAAAAAACCCGATATCACCCAGTTGACCAGGGATCTTCTCGTCGACAAATCGGCCTTCCCCGAGTTCAACGGCGGTCGGCGCAAGAGTGGGCTGGGCAGCAACGACCGGCAGGCATCGGGCCTGTCGGACTTCTCTGTCAGCCCGCAGGAATGCTCTGAATTCTATGGTTACTCGGAGTCGGCTACGCAGACGGCGTATGCGACCGTCTCGAAGATGGACGCCAACGGCCCGAGCTCACTGGAGGTGCACCTCGCCATCATCCCGGACCAGCCGGACCTCAAGGACCGGGTGGGGAAATGCCAGTCGTTCACGGTGTCCCTGGAGTTACTCGGCCGAACGCTGACTTTCGACGCGCAACTCGAACCGTTGGAGGCCTCGGGTGTGCCGCCGTGGGCGGTCGCGACCGTGATGAAGAGCTCAAGCTCGCCCTTCCCCGGAATTCCCGTTTCGGTGTCGATGACCACCGCCTCGATCTCCGCCTATTACCGCGGTGTGCTCGTGGTCGCCGGTTATGACGTGTTCAATCGCCGCGGCAAAAACAACGCATCCCTCCCCGCCGACGGTGTCGACGACCTGGTCAGGCTGTTCGACGCCCAGATCGAGAAGCTGGAGGCCGCGTCGTGACGGCGTCAGCGGCGCCCATCACTGTCTGCGCGGCAGGTCCATCACCGCCGACGCCGTCAGCACCGCCACCGAAATCAGCGCCAGCAGTTGCACGCCCGCCCAGTGGCCCGCGTAGCCGTCCACCGACCGCCACGGATGCCGGCTCAACACCGCCCCGGCGGCGATCAGCCCGCCGGCGCTGCACCCGAGGGTGACCGCGGCATAGCCGCGCTGTCGATGGCGCAGGCCGTACAGCAGGCCCAGGGCGGTGGCGAACACGGCGATCGCGGCCACCCCGGCGATCACCGCACCGACCCCCAGCCCCGCGGTGACCGCCAGCCACCGCGGCGGTTCCCACGGCCGGGCCGGTGCGTCGTCACGCCCCCGACGCCGGGGCGCCCACCAGGCCAGCAGCGCCAGCAGCGGCAGCAGCGCGAGCCCGCCCGCCAGGCCGGCGCGGAAGAGCCGGTTGGACTCGAAGGTCAGCGTGACGGCGCCCCCAGTGCCCGGGGGCACCACCCAGCCCTGTTGCCATCCGTTGACGGCAACGGGCACCAGCCGGGTGCCGTTCTCGGTACGTGCCACCCAGCCGGGGTTGATGCTCTCCGGCACCACCAGCACCCGCGCGCCCGGCGCAGCGCCCACCCGCACCTCGCGGTGGGCCGCGCCCCACTCCCCGGTGGCGGCCGGCAACACCGCGGACCCGGCGGCTGCCCCGGTCGACAAGGGACCGGACAATTGCGCGCTGTCGACGACGAACGCCGAGCCCGGGCTGACCAACAGCTCCTGCTGACCGGGTGGCAGCGCGATCGGTCGGCGATCGCATGGCTGGGCGGCCACCGGCTCGCCGTCCAGCAGTGCGCCCACCGTCGTCGAAATCGAGGTGTGCACGAACCGGCCCGCGATCGCGATGACCGGGCCCGCAACATTACCGTCGCAGCCGACGGTGACCTTTCGAGAGCGGTTGCGGGCCGAATCCGCCGGTGCGACGGGTGCGACGGGGCCGGCTCCCGCACCGAGCACGGTGATCTCGGCCAGCCCCGGCGGTTTGAGCTGATCGAAACCCAGTGCCGTACGGTCGATGACATCCTCCCAGGCCAGCAGACTCACCGTGACGGTGTCAGTCACCCGGGGCCGCAGCGGCACCGTCTGCGCGCCGGTCCCTTCACCGCCGGACAACTCGCGGACCTGCGGGCCGCCGCCGAGGTCGACGGCCACCAGCGTGGGACGGGCCGGCACCGGCAACACGCCGGGGGTGAGCCGCAAGCCGGTCACCTTGACGGGCTGCGGCAAGGTGAGGACGACAGTCGGCGCGGTCTTGTGTGCGGCGGCGTGCTGCGGTGCCACCCAGGAGGTGGCCGGATCACCGTCGGCGGCGGCGTAGGCGGAGCCTGCCACGTCGAGCAGGTCGGCGTCACCACGCGCCCGCACCGTGCCCGGCTCGGCGATCAGGTCGGCCAGGTTGGGGCCCGGCCGGGGCCGTACCCACACGGCGGGGGTCACCGACACCGGCCGTGCCACGCTCAGGGTGCGGCTGAAGGTGACGGGCTCCTCGGGTTCCAGGGCCATCGAGGCGGCGCAGTGCACCCCGTTGGGGCCATGCGCGCAGCCCGGCCTGCCCAGCAGCTCGGCACCCAGGTCCCACCGCGCGACTTCGGCACCCGGCGGCGGTGCGGGGACCAGCACGGTGTGCCGCACGTCGACCGGATGGGCGAATCCGGACGCGTCGTAGGAGGTGACCGACAGTTCGGTGATGCCGAACTGCACCCCGGGTGAGCCGTCGTCGGTACCGGTGGCGGTGATCCGCACCCACGGTGTCTCGCCGTACGGCAGTGCGGCGGTGAGCGGCTCGCCGGCGTGATCGAACCGCAGCGTGGTGGTGCCGTTGACGGTGGAGATCTGCATCCGGCGGACCTGGGCGCCGACCGCGGTGGCGCTAGGTGTGACGGTGATAGTGCCGTTGGCGACCGGGTGGTCGAAATCCACCTGCAGCCATTGGCCGACCGCCGCCTGCAGCGCGTTGGACACCCAGGCGGTGGCCGGATCGCCGTCCACCGCGGCGGCCGGCGATGCCGCCGGCGCGACGTCGGGCAGTGCGGTGGCGTCCGACGACGAGCTCGACGCGCTGAGCCGCCCGCCGGTCCAGCCGCCGAAGACGGTCGCGCCGTCGGCGGGATAGTCGGGCACCCGATTGTGGGTGCGCCGGTTCTCGCCGGCGGCCCGGGTCGCCGACGAGTGGTCGTCGACCCGCCCGTAGTCGGTCTCGCGGGCCAGCGGGGTGTCGGTGATCGTGACAACCGGCGCGCTCAGGCCGGCAGTGCGAGCGTCGGCGGTCAACAGCACCGGGCCCAGCGCGGGCTCGCCGCGCAGCCGGCGGTGCTCGTCGAGCCGCAGCAGCACCTCCGGGCCACCGTCGACACGGGGCATCCGGTCGGCGTTCACCAGATACGGTGCGCCCGGATTACCGGCCCCGCCCGACGCCGCAGTGATCCGGTATATCTCTACCGCCGGATAGCCCGGCCGCAGCCCGCTGTCGGAGACGAAGCCGGGAACTGCCCCGGCGCCGACCGGTGCGCCGAACTGCACCACCCTGTCCAGCCCCGGCGACCCGTCGACGGCGCGGTGCACCAGGATCGGCCGGGCTGACCGCGAAGTGTCGGGGTCCAGGTCATTACGCAGCACCAGATACGAAATTCCCTGGCGGGCCAGCGTGTCGGCCAAGCCGGCCGAAGGGCGGCCCGCGGCGAACAACCGCTGTACCGAATCCAGTGCCCGGATGGCCGGCGCCGGCGTCAGCGGGATCGAGTCGCGCACCCCCCACGGGCCGGTGCCGAGTACCTGCAGCGGCTCGTCATGGCTGGTACCCCAGGTCTGAGTGGCGAAAGGGGCGCCAGGCACCACCAGCACGCGGCCGGGGGTGGGGTTTCCGGCGTTGTGCTCGGCGAGCCAGGTGGCGGCGTCTCGCCAGTAGCGCGGCACGGCGGAGAACGCCCCGGGCGGGGTGAGCCGGCCGGTCCAGGCCAGCGACGTGCTGACCAGCAAGGCGACCAGCACCACCACGCCCACCGCGGCGGGCTTGTGATGCTCGGGGTGGGCGAACGCGCGGCGCCATACCGGTTCGGGTGCGCTGCCTGGGAGCGGTATCCGGCCCAACAGGTGCGCCAGCCCCAGCACCAGCGGAATCCGGATCACCGACTCCAGCTTGTGCATGTTGCGCAGCGGCGCACCGGCACCGTCGAGAAATGTCTGCACCGGATGCGCCAGCGGCGAGCCGAGGGCACCGGCGTAACCGGCGGCCAACAGCGTCACCCCGATCAGCAGCATCACCAACAGCCGCCCCGCGCCGCACACCCGCCGTCGCAGCAATCCCGCCAGACCGGCGAGGCCGGCGGCGGCGACCAGGCAGGTGCCCAGGATGATCACCGGGCGGGTGACCAGCGGCGCCCCGGCGGTGGCGTTGGGCGCGACGAACGGCGTCCAGCTGTGGGTGCCCCGCAACATCTCGACCAGCGATGTCCACCGGGTGGTCACCCGAGCGGATTCGATGAAGTCCAGAAACGGCGGACTCACCCGTCCCAGCAGCACCAGAGCCACCAGCCACCACAGCGTCGCCAGCGTCAGCGACAGCAGCCACCACCCGGTGAACCGCCACCACAACCGGTTAGGCCGGTGACAGGCCCACCAGATCACCGCCGGCAGGCAGCCCGCGAGCGTCGCGACCGCGTTGACGGCGCCCATCAGCGCGACCGCGATCCCCGAGTGAGCGGCCAGCACCCGTGCCGGGCGATTCGGGTCAGCCCGCAGCGCCCGGATGACCGGCAGCAGCACCCACGGTGCCAGCATCATCGGCAGCGTCTCCGACGAGATCGACCCGAGGGTGGTCAGCACCCCCGGCGACAACACGAACGCCGCCGCGGCGACCGGCCGTGACGTCGGGCTGCCGATGTCGAGTGCTTCTGCCACCCGCAGCATCCCCCAGAACCCGACCGTCAGCAGCACCGCCCACCACGCCCGCTGGGTAACCCAGCCCGGCAGCCCCGCCAGATCACCGGCGGCAAAGAAGCTGCCATGCGGAAACAGATAGCCGTAGGCCTGGTTCTGCACCTGACCGAACGGTAGGTCGGGACCCCACAGGTTGACCGCGCGCGCCAGGAACCGCGCCGGGTTGGCGGTCAGGTCGAGTTTGGTGTCGGGGGAGACCTGTCCGGGGGACTGCGCGAGGCTGCCGATCAGGGCGACCGCGCCGACCAGCCACAGCCAGTGCCGTGACACCGGTGCGGCTGCTGACGACGGTGCGACCGAGTCAGCCGAGCGCCCGGACCCGGCTGGCACGCGCAGCCTAGCCGCGGTTGCCGTATTCCACCCGGTTCAGCACCGACGACTGCGGGTCACCCCCGGTGATTTGGGGTTTGGTGTCTTGCTGCACCATCAGGGTGATGCCGAAGATCGCCGCGGCGCCCAATAACAGACCAACCACGCAGCTGACGAATGCCGCCGCCACGAACTGGGGCATTGTCAGGCTCCTTCGAAGGTTCGGCGAGCGTGGGGACCGGCAACCCCCGGATCTCAAATTAGCACGAAGGGTATGAGGGATCGTGCGGTCGGCGGGTCCGGCCGTGACAGCATGGTGCAATGCCGAGACCGGTACCCAGACAGCTGCCGGGTCTGCTGCTGACGATCGTGGAGATCCTGACAATTGTCGCGCTGCCGGCGCTGGCGGCCTGCTCGCGTCCGGTTGAACAACACACTTCGCCGCCGCCGGCCCCACCCTGCTCGGACCCTGCGGCGACACTGTCCATCCGCGACAAGCTGGCTCAGCTTCTGATGGTCGGCGTCCGCGACGCCGCCGACGCCCGGGCGGTGGTCACCGACTACCACGTCGGCGGCATCTTCATCGGCAGCTGGACGGACCTGTCGATGCTGACCGACGGCTCGCTGAGCGGACTGAAAGAAGGCAGCCCGTTGCCGTTGGCGGTGAGCGTCGACGAGGAAGGAGGTCGGGTCTCGCGGCTGTCGTCGCTGATCGGGGCGGTGCCGTCGGCGCGGGAACTGGCGCGAACCAACACCGTCGAACAGGTATACGCACTGGCTCTCGATCGTGGCCGCCAGATGCGCAACCGGGGCATCACCGTCGACTTCGCCCCGGTGGTCGACGTGAGCGACGCCCCGGATGACACGGTGATCGGTGACCGATCGTTCGGATCGGACCCGCAAACCGTTACCGCCTACGCCGGGAAGTACGCCGCGGGGCTGCGTGACGCCGGGCTGCTGCCCGTCCTGAAGCATTTCCCCGGCCACGGGCACGGCTCCGGGGACTCGCACACCGGCGGGGTCACCACACCGCCGCTAGCCGACCTGCAGGACGACGACCTGGTGCCCTACCGGACGCTGACCACCCAGACCCCGGTCGCGGTGATGATGGGCCACCTGCAGGTCCCCGGGTTGACCCGCGACGATCCGGCCAGCCTGAGTCCCGCCGCGGTGCAACTGTTGCGGGACGGGACCGGCTATCACGCACCGCCGTTCGACGGCCTGGTGTTCAGCGACGACCTGTCCAGCATGGCCGCGATCAACGAGCACTATGGGGTGGCCGAGGCAGTGCTGCGCACCCTGCAGGCGGGTGTCGACGTAGCGTTGTGGGTCACCACCGGCGAGGTGCCCGCGGTGCTGGAACGGTTGGAGAAGGCGGTGGCCGCAGGAGAGTTGCAGGCCAAGGCGGTCGACGCCTCGCTGCGGAGGGTGGCCGCCGCCAAGAGTCCCGGCTCGCACTGCGGCGGTTGACTCCTGAGTAATATTGTGCGCTGTGGTGCGTGGGAACAAGCGGTTACCGCGAGCCGTCCGTGAGCAGCAGATGCTCGACGCGGCCGTGCAGATGTTCTCGATGAACGGTTACTACGAAACGTCGATGGACTCCATCGCAGCGGCGGCGCGGATCTCCAAGCCGATGCTCTACCTTTACTACGGGTCGAAAGAGGAGCTATTCGGTGCTTGCCTGAACCGCGAGCTGGCCCGGTTCGTCGACACCCTGCGCAACGAGGTCAACCTTGAGCAGCGGCCAAAGGAACTGTTGCGCAACACGATCGCGTCGTTCCTGCGCTATATCGACGCAAACCGGGCGTCGTGGATCGTGATGTACTCGCAGGCCACCAGCTCGCAGGCGTTTGCCCAGACGTTGCGCGAGGGCCGGGGGCGGATCATCGACCTGGTGGTCGGCATCCTGCGCGCCGGCACCCGGAACCCGCCACCCGACAATGATTTCGAGATGATGGCGGCGGCACTCGTGGGCGCCGGCGAGGCGGTGGCCACCCGGCTCAGCACCGGTGATACCGGTGTCGATGAGGCGGCCGAACTGATGATCAACATGTTTTGGCACGGCCTGCGGGGCAAGCCGCCCGACGTCGCCGACAGCGGTCCCAAAGTCGCTACCGGTTCCAGATCGTACCGGTAAACGGCTAGCGTCGTACTACACTCCCCGGACCGTGCCGGTCAGGTACGGATAGCCCTTCGTGATGTTGCGCAGCGCCAGATCCCAGCCGCCGGTCACCTGGTCGACGTAAAGCCCGGGGCTGGCCGGCAGCAGCAGCGGTTTTCCGAACCGCACCGAGTAGGTCACCGCGTGCGGCAGCCTACCTTCGATGTTTGCCAATACCGCTGCGGCGGAGAACATCCCGTGAGCAATCACCGTCGGGAAGCCGAACAGCCTGGCGCCGAGCGGGTTGGTGTGGATCGGATTGTGATCGCCCCCGACCGAGGCATAGCGGCGGATTCGACCCGCGGTGATATGCAGCACGGCGTGCGGTGGGGGAAGCTTGGGTTGTTTGGCCGGCGGCGGTTTGGGCTCGTCGGACACGCTGGTGCGCTGCTGATGCAGAAAGGTGCTCACCTGATGCCAGGCGGCGTCGTTACCGACGGTGATATCGGTCACCACATCGACCAGCAGACCCCTGCGATGTTCGCGCAGGTTCTCCGCGTGCACCACGATGCCGACGGCATCGGTCACCGCGATCGGCCGGTACCGGGTTATCCGGTTCTCGATATGTACCGATCCCATTGCGGCAAAAGGGAAGTCGGATCCGGTCACCAGTGACATCACCGTCGGGAACGTCAGGACGAACGGATAGGTCAGCGGTACCGTATCGCTGTAGCGCAGCCCGGTGACCGCGGCGTACTCGGCGACGTTGGCGCGGTCGAGGGAGAGCTCGTCGACCGTCAGCGTGCGGTCGGGCAGGGTGGGGTCGCGAGGGATGAACGGCAGCGCCCCAGCGGCGGCGCGGAGCAGGTTTCGCAGGCCGCTCGGCTGTGTCACGGTGCTCATTGTCCAGCTCCTTCTCGGTTCGCTTCGATCCGCATCGTCGCTGGACTCAGGCCCCCAGCATCGCCTGGCCGCAGACCCGGACGGTGTTGCCGGTGACGGCGTTGGAGGCGGGGCTCGCGAAGTAGGCGACGGTCTCGGCGACATCGACCGGCAGGCCGCCCTGGTACAGCGAGTTGAGCCGCCGGCCCACTTCGCGGGTGGCCAGCGGAATGGCGGCGGTCATCGCTGTTTCGATGAACCCCGGCGCCACCGCGTTGATGGTGATTCCCTTGCCCGCCAGCGCCGGAGCCAGCGCCTCGGTCAAGCCGATCATGCCGGCCTTGGTGGTCGCGTAGTTGGTCTGCCCGCGATTGCCGGCGATTCCGGCCACCGAGGACAAGCCGATGACCCGGCCACCTGCGCCGATGCAGCCGTTGTCGACCAGACCCTCGGTGAGGCGTTGCGGAGCCGCCAGATTGACCGCGATGACCGCATCCCAGCGGGCGTCGTCCATATTGGCCAACAGTTTGTCGCGGGTGATCCCGGCGTTGTTGACCAGGACATCGGCCCGCCCCCGATGATGCTCACGCAGGTGATCGGTGATCTTCTCCACCGCATCGGCCGCGGTGACGTCGAGGATCAGCGCGGTGCCGCCGACTCGGGTGGCGGTGCGGGTCAGTGCTTCGGCGGCACCGGCGACGTCGACCGCCACGACGGCGGCGCCGTCGCGGGCGAACACCTCGGCGATGGTGGCCCCGATGCCGCGGGCCGCGCCGGTGATCACCGCCACCTTGCCGGCCAGTGGCTTGTCCCAGTCCGCTGGTGGCGTCGAATCGGCGGCGCCGACGTGAAACACCTGTCCGTCGACGTAGGCCGAGCGGGCCGACAGGATGAACCGCAGGGTCGATTCCAGGCCGGTGGCGGCCGGCTTGGCCTCCGGTGACAGATACACCAGTTGCACGGTGGCCCCGCGCCGTAGTTCTTTACCCAGCGAGCGGGTGAAACCCTCCAGCGCGCGCTGGACGATGCGCTCGTCGACGCTGCCCGCGTGATCCGGGGTGGTGCCGATAACCACGATGCGGCCGCAGCGGCCCACATTGCGCAGCAGCGGGGTGAAGAAATCGTGCAGCGCGGCCAACCCGGCCGGCGCGGTGATGCCGGTGGCGTCGAAAACCAGGCCGCCGAACGAGTCCGCCCACCGACCGCCGAGGTTGTCACCGACCAGCTCGTAGTCGTCGGCCAGCGCTGCGCGCAGCGGTTCGGCGACCCGGCCCGCACCACCGATCAGCAGCGGCCCGGCCAGCGGCGGGTCGCCGGCGCGGTACCGGCGCAGCATCTCGGGCTGGGGAACACCGAGTTGGCGGGCCAGAAACGATCCGGGACCGGAGTTGACGATCTGCGAGAACAGATCCCGTGAGGGGGTGGAAAGATTGGGTGCCACTGAACTGCCTTTCGTGCTTCGGCATTATCGACAACGAACTTACTCCAGAGTAAGGACAGTGGGTAGTATGGCCCCGGCGGACTGAGACCGCCGATATCCCGACACAACCGGAGACGGAGATTATTGTGGCACCTGCTTCCAAACCTGCGCAGCCTCAGATGCATCGCCGGGTTGCGGTGCTGGGGGGTAACCGCATCCCGTTCGCACGCTCCGACGGCGCCTATGCCGAAGCCTGTAACCAGGACATGTTTACCGCGGCGCTGAGCGGCCTGGTGGACCGATTCGGCCTAGCCGGTGAGCGGCTCGGCGCGGTCATCGGCGGTGCGGTGCTCAAGCACAGCCGGGATTTCAACCTGGTCCGCGAGTGTGCGCTGGGTTCGGCGCTGTCGGCCTACACACCGGCGTTCGATCTGCAGCAGGCCTGCGCCACGGGTCTGCAGGCGGCCATCTGCGCGGCGGACGGGATCGCCGCCGGCCGTTACGAGGTCGCGGTCGCCGGCGGAGTGGACACCACCTCCGATGCGCCGCTGGAGATCGGCAACCAATTGCGCCGCACCCTGCTGGCGCTACGCCGGTCCACATCCAACCTGCAGCGGCTGAAACTGGTCGGCAGGCTGCCCGCCAGCCTCGGTGTGGAGATCCCGGCCAACAAGGAGCGGCGCACCGGGCTGTCGATGGGCGAGCACCAGGCGATCACCACCAAGCAGCTGGGAATCAAGCGCGTCGACCAGGACGAACTGGCCGCCGCCAGTCACCGCAACATGGCCGCCGCCTACGATCGTGGGTTCTTCGACGACCTGGTCACGCCGTTCCTCGGGCTCTACCGCGACGACAACCTGCGGCCCGACTCGACGGTCGAGAAGCTGGCGGCCCTGCGGCCGGTGTTCGGGGTGCGCTCCGGCGACGCCACCATGACCGCGGGCAATTCCACCCCGCTGACCGACGGCGCGTCGGTGACGCTGCTGGCCAGCGAGGACTGGGCAGCTCAGCACTCGCTGGCCCCGCTGGCCTACCTCATCGACGCCGAAACGGCTGCAGTCGACTACGTCACTGGCACCGACGGGCTGCTGATGGCGCCGACCTACGCGGTGCCGAGGCTGCTGGCCAGAAACGGCCTGCGACTGCACGATTTTGATTTCTACGAGATCCATGAGGCTTTCGCCTCGACCGTGCTCTGCCACCTAAAGGCATGGGAGTCCGAGGAGTACTGCAAGCAGCGGTTGGGCTTGGACGGCGCGCTGGGGCGCATAGACCGGTCCAAGCTCAACGTCAACGGCTCGTCGCTGGCCGCCGGCCACCCGTTCGCGGCCACCGGAGGGCGCATCCTGGCCCAGGCGGCCAAGCAGGTGGCGGAGAGGAAGGCCGAGCGGAAACGGGCGAAAAACAACGGGCCGGTACGCGCGCTGATCTCGATCTGCGCCGCCGGTGGTCAGGGGGTCGCAGCGATTCTGGAGGCCTAATCAGCGGGGTGCGAGCTCCGTCTTGCCTCACGCCACTCTCGGCATCGGCCCCGGTCACGCCGATCACCCTGTATGCGGCCAATCGTGCGGACCTGGTGTTCGAGTTCGCCAGCGGACATGCCGATCCTGAAGCGCTGCTGTCCGATTTCGACCCCGACTGGCGCGAACGGTACCGGTCCGACTTCGAGGTATTTGAGGCGAGCGACGGGAACCGCTCCATCCGCATGAAGGACTGATCGTTGAGCAAGGACCTCGAATCGCCGTACGTGGAGGGTGTCCCCGACTGGGATGCCCTCTACCGTGCGCGTGGCGACGAGGTATCGCAGACACGGCCGATCTTCACCGGCGATGTCTTTACCGGAGTGCAGCTCCCCGGTTCCACCGGGTCGGTCAAAGCGCGCTCGGTCGTGGTGATCCAGCATCCGTGCTCGATGCGCACCAACGGTGTCGACCTCGCCTGGTAGGTACTCGTCGCCGAAGTGGTGAACCGCAAGGAAATCGCCGAATCAGACTGGGTCGGCGGTCACTTCAACTTAATGCCGTTCCCCGATCTTCGCCCCGAGGTGACGACGCAAGCGCGCCACCAGGCGGCGAACTTCGACAACCTCTACACGGTGGCACCTGCGCTTCTCACCTCGCGGATCGCGTCGCTGTCCCTGTTCGGGGTGAACCCGCTACTCCAGCGCTGGGTGCACTACAGCTCTCGGGTTGTCGTGCCCACACACAACTTCCACGAGCAGACGGTCGCCTTCTACGAAGAGGCCGACCTCATCGAGGAGTGGTGTGAAGGGGTGAGCACCGGCGACCCGCGGGCCGACGCCCTGGCGTGTCTGGAGTGGCTGCGCGCTGACCGTGGCGACACGAATTATCAGGACATGCTCGGTAACCCACAGGCACACAGCATGATCCGCCGGGCGATGCGCAGCGAATTGAGAGAACGGGGCTGCAATTGAAAACGACTGATCTGGCCAAGGTGCGCTCGACGCTGTGGGCAGCGGCCGACGAACTGCGCGCCAACTCGAAGCTCACCCCGGTGCAGTACCGCGACCCGGCGCTCGGATTGGTGTTCCTCGCCTATGCCGAGAACCGCTTCGAGGAAGTACGTGCGGGCAGCAGCGGTCGAGGCCGGTCGTCACGAGACCGCGGTCCGGGTGGTCGCCGCGCTTCCGGTCAGCGTCACCGACGACGTCGCAGGTAGCCGGGCGCGGGCCGCCGAACAGTTCGCGATGTACGGACACCTGCCCTCCTACCGCGCGATGCTCGACCGGGAAGGCTTTGCCGGCCCGGAAGACGCCGCGATCATCGGCGACGAGGCGGCCGTCATCGACCAGATCCGGGGCTTGGCCGCCGCGGGCGTCGACGAATTCGTCGGCGCCGTCTTCGACGCGTCGCCCGACGGTCGTGCCCGGACCCGCGCTCTGCTGCGGCGGATCGACACCTGACAGCACAACGCAACAGGCCTCCAAGAGTCCACTCCGGAGGCCTGCGCGGGTCTGTTGCCGGCGGTGTTAGAACGCCGCTTCGTCGAGTTCCATGATGTCGTTGTCGATGGTCTCGATCACCTGTCGAGTGCTGGTCAGCAGGGGCAGGAAGTTCTTCGCGAAGAACGACGCCACCGCGATCTTGCCTTCGTAGAAGGCCCGGTCGTCATCGCCGGCCCCGGCGTCGAGCTTCTCGATGGCGACCGCCGCCTGCCGCGCCAGCAGCCAGCCGATCACCAGGTCGCCGACGCTCATCAGGAAACGCACCGAACCCAGCCCCACCCGGTAGATGCTGGAGATGTTCTCCTGCGCGGCCATCAGATATCCGGTCAGCGACGCCGCCATGGCCTGTACGTCGGCCAGCGCGGTGGCCAGCAGCGCACGCTCGGCCTTGAGCCGGCCGTTGCCGGACTCGTTGGAGACGAACTCCTCGATCTGACCGGTGACGTGGCCGAGCGCCACGCCCTTGTCCCGGATGATCTTGCGGAAGAAGAAGTCCTGCGCCTGTATCGCGGTGGTGCCTTCGTAGAGCGAGTCGATCTTGGCGTCGCGGATGTACTGCTCAATCGGGTAGTCCTGGAGAAAACCGGATCCGCCCAGGGTCTGCAGGCTCTCGGTGAGCTTGGCGTAGGCCTGCTCGGAGCCGACGCCCTTGACCACCGGCAGCATCAGGTCGTTGACCTTGACAGCCAGGTCGGGCTCCACCCCGTGCACCGCCTTGGCCACCGCGGCGTCCTGGTAGGTGCCGGTGTAGATATACAGGGCGCGCAGCCCCTCGGCGTAGGCCTTCTGGGTCAT
>NZ_JBYCKY010000886.1:0-4790 GCF_057473605.1 Mycobacterium sp. TH-M82
GCAACGATAGCCGACGACTTCGAGAGTCTCTTCCCGGGATGAATGGGCGCCACACCGGACAACAGGTGGCTGTTGCGCCACTCCTGGATCGCCGACCCTTGCTTCGACCGGGGCGCGTCCTTGAGCCGCAGGTGCGTCGACAACGCCCGCGCCGTCGTCAGACGGGCATCTCACGTGCCACCGCCACGTAAAATGGTCGCGGTGAGGAGGTGGGTCGAGGTGAGCAATCCCGCTGCGCTGGCCGAGACACTGTCTCACGTCACCGAAGCCGAGTACGTCAGGTTCACCGCCGATTGGCTGACCGACGCGGATGACCTCGACTCCGAACCTCCCCTTACCGGAAACCCGGTCATCGACGCGATCGTCTCCGCTGCAGCGGCCCATGCCAAATTCACCACCAGTGGCGAGGTCCCGGCGTGGACCGGCACCCCGAAGCGTGTTCTCGATCGCTTCTGGCACCCCGGTCACCCGAACATGTTCGCCTATTCACTGGTCCACAGCCCCGCATCGTTTTCGCTACACGGGGTGTTGATCGAAGAAGGCTCGCTGGTGTCGGTATGAGTACCCACCGGGTACTCAGTCGGAACGAAATCGTCCGGTTGCTCACCGAAGTCGGTCAATGGCTGGACGAACGGGGTGTGCGCGGTGAACTCTTTGTCGTCGGGGGCGCGGCTATGGCGCTGGCCTATGACGCGCGCCGACTCACCACAGATGTCGACGACGTGTTCGAGCCCAAGTCGATCGTGAACGAAGCTATTCGGCACGTGGCCGGGCAACACGGCCTGTCGGACGACTGGATTAACGACGCGGTGAAGGGATTTCTCCCGGGCAACGACACCAATATCCGTGTGGTGTTGGAGGTAGCTGGGCTACGGGTCAGCATCCCGTCAACCGAATACCTTCTTGCGCTCAAGATCTACGCCGCGCGGCCAGACCGGGATCTCGACGATATCCGGTTTCTCACCGACCAGCTTGGGTTAACGAAATCGCGTCAGGTTCTCGACGTCGCAGAACGATTCTTCGGAGCGAACCGTCCCTCGGTGACCTGGGCGATGCGTCATCGGGACCTTTTGGGTGCCCAACCCGCGTAAGTCAGATACAGCCCCCACAGCGCGAAAGCCACATAGACGGCTCGCCAGAGGTTGACCGCCTCCACCGCGCCGACCGGAACCGACGTGATCGTCGCCGGAAACGCAACCAGGAAAAACCCCTTGATCGTGGTCAGCCAACCCAGCATGGAAACGCTGATCGCCGCGGCCCCGCGCCAATACGGGTGCAGGGCGACGACCACCAGGCCGGCGATCAGCGTGAAGGAGCCAGCCACCCATCCCCACAGCGGATTGGCCGCAAAGTCGGCAATCTGGGTCCACAACTGCGGGGCGTGCACGGCAGCCGTGGCGGCGATGACCGCCAGGAAGGGGCCGATCACGCGGGCGAACCGACGCGTCGTTGCCTGGGACTGCTGTGCGGTGCTCATCGTGCTTTCCATCAGACCCTCATTATGGCTGGTCTGCGCACCGTCGGGCAGCGAAATCTCTCGAACCACAACAATCACACCGGCACCGGCAGAGTTGGTACATGTGATGCTGGAAGGTGATAGCGCCGGCACTGTCGGCCGCTGAGTACAGTCGGCGTATTCCGCTGCGACACAACTGAGGAGAGCACAACCCCGATGGCTGCCACAGCACGGCTAAGGCCGCGACGCCCGCTCAAGGCCCTGATGGTCCGGGTCGCGATTGTGGTCCTCGGCGTCGCGGTCGTCGTCGGTGCGTTGTGGGTCGACCACACCCACCCGCGCCGCCAGCTCGCCCCGATCCCGGCCGCACCGGCGATCGGCCCGGGGATCGGCATCGACATCACCCGAGCCGACGGCTCGCACGGCATCAGCTGCACCGCAGGCTTTTTGTTGCGCACCGCCGACAGCCGGCCCGGACTGCTGTCGGCCGGTCACTGCAACGAGCCGGGCTCAGCAGGCACGGTCGCCATCCACCACGGCGGCCTGTATGTGTATCCGAACGTCGGCCGATTCGCCCAGAGCGAGTACGGCGGTAACGACTGGAGCGACTTCGACATCGGGCTGATCATCCTCGATGACAGCGGCAAGATTCCGCTGACCTCCGACGTCGACGGGCATCCGCTGGTCGGCCTGGCCGAGCGAGTCCAGGCCGGTGAGGTGCTCTGCCATTTCGGGATCCGCAGCAACGAAGCGGTCTGCGGGCCGGTGGTCGTCGTCGAGGAGAACAAAGTGCGGTTTGCCGCCACCGGCAGGTGCGGCGACTCCGGCGGCCCCGTCTACCGACTCCGGCCCGACGGCGCCGCCGAAGCGGTCGGGATCTACGTCGAAGTCTCCAACGGGGACTACTCCGAACCCACATGCGCTGAGCCACAAAAGTTCTCCATCGCCCAGCTGATCAAGCCGTGGCTGAAGTCCTGGGAGCTGACGCTGGTGACGTCGTGAACCTGCCCGCCGGCGTTGTCGGCACGATCATGCGGACCGCTGCCCCGACTGCGGCCTGCTACCGGAGCGCGTTGCGGGCCAGATCGACGGCGTACTGGTTGACGAAGGTGCCCGCCGGCGGATCACCTTTGCCACATGTTCCGTCGGATTCACCGGGACGCTTGATCCACAAGTAGGCGTCGGCGTGCGCTCCCGCGGTAGCCGCGGTAGGCGCGGCGCCCAGCGCCCGGCCGCTGGGGTTGCACCAGTTGAGCCCGGAGTCCGGCGCTGGTCCGACGCCGTTGCGCGACGTGTCGACCACGTAGTGCGAACCATTCGTTAGCGCCGAAATCGCCTCGCCATAACCGATTTCGTCCTCGGTGGTGAAGAAGTTCGCCGTGTTGAGGCTGAAACCCCGCGCGCGGTCGACACCGACCGCGTTAAGCCTGGCAGCCATGTCCTCGGGGCTGTGCCAGCGCAGGTGACCACCGTCGACGTACACGGCCGCGGCGGGATTGCGCGTCAACGTGTCGACGGCGTAGCGAATCAGGTCGAAGCGTTCTTGGCGCTGGCCGGACGACAGGCAGTCGGCCATGGCCAGCGCATCAGGTTCGACGATGATCGCCACCGGCGAAGCGCCCACATCGGCTGCGATGCCGTCGATCCACCCGCGGTAGTCCTCGGCCGTCGCGAAGCCACCCGCAGCGAAGCTGCCACAGTCACGGTGGGGGATTCCATAGAGCGTCAGGACCGGGATGGCACCGGCAGCGGCCGCGTCGCCGGTGTACTTGGCGACCGTCGCCGCCGACGAGCCCGGGACGATCCAGTACGCCTGGGGCGTGTTGGCGATGGCGGTCAACTCCGGACTCGGTGGATCGGCATGCTGCGCGGCCCGCATAGCCGCTGAGGTGGGATTGACATAGAAGGGCATGCCGGCCAGCGGGTTGACCTCACCGGTCAAACGCACCGCCGGAACGGGACCGACCCGCGCCGGGCCGGCGGGAAAACCTATCCCGGCAACGGCTGCAACCGTGAGGAAGGGGGCGATCCATCGTGCGAGTACACCAGCAGTCGAAAACGTCACCCCAGGAAATTAGCGTTCCACAGCATTGAATGGCAATCGCCGGGCGGCAGGTGCTGGCGCGATCAGCGCTCGGCACGGTTGCGGCGTCGTCGGGCTGAGTGCGGCGCGTTCAGGGCCACCGGGTGCGCGGGCAGGCTCGGTGCCGGTCACCGCAGCGACGTGGCGTCCAGGGTCGTCACGCCGAACCGACGCATGACCTCGGAGGTCAGCTCGTCATCGAGATCGATGTTGGTGCGTGTCATACACTAACGACACACATCTGATGCCCGCGATACGCACGCAACGTACAAGGCCGCATCGATCGCTTTCAGCCGGCGCAGTCCACCGCCACCGCAAGTGCATCGCAAACCTGGCGCATGCGGTCGTCGGCAAGCCGACCCAGGCGGTTCACCAGCACCGCCACCGAGACACTTTCGACCGAGTCGAGGTTGACCGCCGAACGCCGCGGAATCGGGTCGAAATCGGGTTCCAGGACCACCTCGCTGGGAAGCCCTCGCAGAGTCGTGGTGCACGGGGCGACAAGTGCCCGTCGAAGCCGCGGGATCGCCGCATCACGAGTCAACACGACGACTGGGCGTCGGCCGACCGCCGGCAACTCGCACCACCACACCTCCCCACGCGCCGGCGGGCCACTCACGAAGTACCCGCCGCTCGCCGCCACGACGCCAGGTCCCCCCAATCGTCGGCTTCATCGGCGGGATGGTCGTCATAGGCACTGTAAGCGGCGTCCAGCTGAGCGGATCGATGCCGAGCGAGCAGTGCCTCAAGAGCCTCGTCGACGAGCGCGGCGTCAGTGATCCCCGACCGCTTGCTGCGGGCGCTGCCCAGAAGCTCGGCGTTCACCGTCGTACTCAAACGTATGCGGTTCATGCCACGATTATGCCTCGATTATGCCACAGATGATCCGCCGTGGCATCAAACCCATTCCTACGGTGACCGCCGGGAGCCGCAGAGCTCGGGGATAACCTCAGCGCCGCCAGCCGAGCGGCCCGGTCTCAGGGGTGTCAGATGCCGGCCTGGTCTGCCACAACGGTGATGCTGCCGTAGTCAGGGCGGCACCGACTAAGGAAGACTAGTCGCGATGACGACAAGCAGACGACGGTTCCTGGCCGGGATGGCGGCCGCGGCAGCCGGGACGGCGGTCGGTGGGTGCTGGCCGCGCCAGACGACGGCAGGTGCGGACACCATCTTCATCGGCGGGCCGGTGGTGACGGTGACGCCGTGGGCGCCGGAGGTTGAAGCGCTGGCGGTGACCGGCAGCCGGATCAG
>NZ_JBYCKY010000887.1:0-10339 GCF_057473605.1 Mycobacterium sp. TH-M82
GCGTACTTGGTGGTGGTGCGAGTGATCTTGGCAGACAACGGCAACTTCGACGCCACCGCGAACACCTCCGGGTCCAAGAACGGCACCCGCAGCTCCAACGAGTTGGCCATGGTCATTTTGTCGGCCTTGACCAGGATGTCACCGCGCAGCCAGGTGAACAGGTCGATGTGCTGCATCCGGGCCACCGGGTCCCAGCCGGCCGATTGCGCGTAGAGCGGCGCGGTCACATCGGTGTGGGTCCAGCCCGGGGAGAAGCCGGGCAGCACCGCTCGCAGTTGCGCGTCAGAGAAGCTGCGGGCGTTGCCGTAGTAGCGCTGCTCCAAGGTCAGCGACCCGCGATGCAGCAGACTCTTGCCGCGCACGCCGTCCGGCAACGCTCGCGACAGCGTCTCCATCGAGAGTCGCAGAGGTCCAGGCAGGTAGCTGAAGGGCTTCAGCGACAACGGTTCCCGGTAGATCGTGTAGCCGCCGAACAGCTCATCGGCACCCTCACCGGACAGCACCACCTTGACGTGCTTGCGAGCTTCGCGGGCGATGAAGAACAGCGGAACCAGTGCCGGGTCGGCCACCGGGTCGTCGAGATACCAGACGATCTCGGGCAGCGCGGTGACGAATTCTTCCGGGCTGACCACCTTGGCCACGTGCCGCGCGCCGATCGCCTCGGCGGATGCGGCGGCAACGTCGACTTCGGAGAATCCTTCGCGCGCAAAGCCGGTGGTGAAGGTGATCAGCCGGGGGTTGTGCCGGATCGCCAGTGCCGCGATCGCCGTGGAGTCGATGCCGCCGGATAGAAACGCCCCGACGGTAACGTCGGCCCGCATGTGCTTGGCGACCGAATCCTCCAGCACCGCGGTGATCTCGTCGTAGCGAGCTTGCTCGGTGCCGCGGGTGATCGGCGTGGCGGCGAAGCGGGGCACGAAATAACGGGTGACCTCCGGCCCGGGGTGACCGGGACGGATGCGGACGTAGCAGCCCGACTCCAGCTTGCGGATACCGCGGTGCAGCGTCTCGGGCTCCGGCACGTACTGCAGCGCCGTGTAGTGCTGCAGGGCCCGCAGATCGATCCCGGTGTCGAATCCCACCAGCTCGGACAGCTCCAGCAGCGACTTCTTCTCGCTGCCCACCGCGGTACCGCCGGGCCCGGTCGCGAGGAACAGTGGTTTGATGCCGAACGGGTCGCGCGCGCAGAATAACTGGCCGGCGTGGGTGTCCCAGAGCGCGAAGGCGAACATGCCCCGAAACCGTGGTATCGCCTCGGCGCCCCAGTAGTGGTAGGCGGCGGCGATCGCCTCGCCGTCGCCGTCGGTGGCGAACGCGGCGTTGTGCGCCGCGGCCAGCTCGGCTCGCAGCTCCAGGTAGTTGTAGATCTCGCCGTTGAACGCCAGCAGATACCGGCCCGGATGCTCCGGTGGACCCCACCGCAGCGGCTGGTGGGAATGCTCGATATCGATGATGGACAGCCGGTTGAAGCCCACCACGACACCGGGGCCGGCCCAGGCGCCGAGTTCGTCGGGGCCGCGGTGCCGCATCAGATGTGCCGCGCGGGTTACCGCGTCAGTGATATCCGGGCCGTCCGGATCACGCACAGCGGACACGAAGGCCAGCAGTCCACACATTGTGTCTTGAGTATGCCGCACACGGGTGGGCCGAACCCGGCGCCGTCCGGTGGTCTACGCTGCGTAGTATTCGACTGCTCCACCGCACCCGCCGGCCTGCCCCCGCAGCTGGGGTGTTCAGCCGGCCCGACTTGTGACACAGGAGGCGCCAACGTGACACGGTTTCGGCGATTGGCGCTGACCGGCACGCTGGGTGTGTTGGCGCTCACGCTCAGCGGATGCGGCTGGACCGATGTGCTGGGCCTCGGCTGGCCGAAGGGGATCACCCCGGAAGCCCACGCCAACTATCGCCTGTGGATCGGCGTGGTGATCACCTCGCTGGTGATCGGCTCGATCGTCTGGGGCCTGATCTTCTGGAGCGCGGCCTTCCACCGCAAAAAGCCAGGCGATACCGAACTGCCACGCCAGTTCGGCTACAACATGCCGCTGGAGGTGGTGCTCACCGTCACCCCGTTTCTGATCGTCGCGGTCCTGTTCTACTTCACCGTGGTGGTCCAGGAGAAAATACTGCACCAGGACGCGGATCCTGAGGTCGTGATCGACGTCACGGCGTTCCAGTGGAACTGGAAGTTCGGTTACCAGAAGGTCGATTTCCACGATGGCACCCTTAATTACGCCGGGGCCGACCCGGCGCGCAAGCAGGCGATGCGGTCCAAGCCCGAGGGCGTCGACAAACACGGCGAAGAGCTGGTCGGCCCGTTGCACGGACTCAATGCCGAAGACCGGACCTACCTCAACTTCGACAAGGTCGAAACCTTGGGCACCACCAGCGAGGTCCCGGTGCTGGTGCTGCCCGCCGGCAAGCGCATCGAGTTCGTGTTGAACTCGGCTGACGTCGTGCACAGCTTCTGGGTTCCGGAATTCCTGTTCAAGCGTGACGTGATGCCCGATCCCAAGGCCAACAATCAAGTGAATACCTTCCAGGTTGCCGAGATCACCAGGACCGGGGCGTTCGTCGGCCGGTGCGCCGAATTGTGCGGCACCTACCACTCGATGATGAACTTCGAGCTTCGGGTGGTATCGCCCAACGACTTCAAGGCCTACCTGGACCAACGAATCTCCGGGAAGACCAACGCGCAGGCGCTGGAGACGATCGATCTGCCGCCGGTGGCTGTCACCACCCACCCGTTCGACACCCGCCGCGGCGAGCAGGTCTCCCGGGCGAGCACCAAATAGGGACACCTCATGCGCATCGAGTCCAGGTTATTCGAGTTCGTGGCCAGCTTCTTCATCGTGGTCGGGGCAATCTACGCTGTCCTGACCACCCTGTTCGCCACCGGCGGTGTGGAATGGGCCGGCACCACCGCGCTGATCTTGACCGGGGTGATGGCGCTGATCGTGGCCACCTTCTTCCGCTTCGTGGCCCGCCGGCTCGATACCCGCCCGGAAGACTACGAGGGCGCGGAGGTCAGCGACGGTGCGGGGGAGTTGGGGTTTTTCAGCCCGCACAGCTGGTGGCCGATCATGGTTGCGCTGGCCGGTTCGGTCACCGCGGTCGGGATCGCGCTGTGGCTGCCATGGTTGATCGCCGCCGGCGTGGTGTTCATCCTGGCGGCCGCGGCCGGATTGGTCTTCGAGTACTACATCGGGCCCGAGAAACACTGATCCGGCTGAATCTGCGCCATAATCGGGGCATCAGTTGCTCTTAGTTGCTCTCAGTTGCTCTCAGTTGTCCGGTCTCCGGTTCACCGGGGCGCTCGCGCCGACCCGGTTGGGTAGGGTTGCCGATGCACCGACGAGCAACGTGGCCAGAAAAGGATAGACGGGAATGAGCGGGCCGAATCCTCCTGAGCTGGGATCTGGGGAAGCCGAATCCGGTAACGGTCTGTCGGTCTCGGACGAGGCCCGGGGTGGCGAGACGGGCGAGACCGGGCCGTACAGGCACTCGCGGGCCTACTCGGCGCCTGAGTTCGAGCAGTTCACCAGCGGCCCGTACGTGCCGATCGACCCGCACCTGTACGACTACGACAGCTACGAGGTGCGCGACGAATCCGACACAGAAGGCGGCCAGGGCGCGCAGGCCCGACCGCCGCGCTGGCCCTGGGTGGTCGGTGTCACCGTCATTATCGCGGCGGTTGCCCTGGTGGTGTCGGTGGCGCTGCTTTTCGTCCGCACCGAGACCGACGACCTCGCCACGCCCGCCACCCCCATCACCAGCACCCCGTCGCTGCCGCCGGTGCAGGACGAGATCATCACCACCACACCGCCGCCCGCGCCTCCGCCGCCGAGCGAGGAGCCGCCGCCCCCGCCGCCGGAGCCCGAGACGACGGCCCCCCCACCGGTCGAAGCTCCACCGGAAACCACGACGCAGCCACCTGAGACGACCACGACGACGACCACGTCGACTACGACGACGACTACCCCGGCCGGGCCGCGGCAGATCACCTACTCGGTGACCGGAACCAAAGCGCCCTTCGATCAGATCACGATCACCTACATCGGGCCCTCCGGGCAGCGCCAAACACTGCGCAATGCGTATATCCCTTGGTCGCTTACCCTGACGCCGATCTCGCGGTCCGAGGTCGGGTCGGTGGAAGCGTCTAGCCTGTTGCGGTTGAGCAGGCTCAACTGCTCGATAACGACCAACGACGGAACGGTGCTGTTCTCCAACGCCAACGACGGCCCGCAGGCGAGTTGTGGATGATCGGCAGGGGTTCGCATACCTGGTGGGCGAGGGCCGGACGTTCGTCGGAGAACGTCGACCGGATCCTGGTCGGGTTGTGTGCGCTGATCTGGCTGGTGTTGCTCGGGATGAGCGCGGCCGCTGCCGTGGCGCTGGTCGACCTCGGCCGCGGTTTCCACAAACCGATGCAGAACCCGCACACCGGGCTGCTGTACATCGTCATCGGCGTTTCCGCGCTGATCATTCTGGCGGCCGTTCCGGTGCTGCTGCGAGCCCGTCGCACCTCCCCGCTGGGGTCGATTGGGTCGGCACGGCCCGCAACACGACCGGCTGGCTTCCCACCGCCGGAGCCTCGCGGTGGTGCTGCGCCGGTCCGGTCGCCTGAACGCACGCCATACCCAGGGTCCGCTGACCCCACCACCGGCGGATCCGGCACCGCCGCGCGGCCGATCCGGTTGAACGACACCGCGGCGGAGCGTGTCTGGCTGCGGGGGACCACCGAATTGGTGAGCGTCATCGGCGCCGCGCTGATTGCCGTCGCAACGGCTACCTACCTGATGGCCATCAGCGACGACGGTGCCGCCTGGGCGAGCTACGGTGTCGCCGGGTTGGTCACCGCGGCGACACCGGTGATCCCGTGGCGGTATCTGCGGCAGCTGCGTCAGTTGCCCGCGGCGTCCCGGCCGCGACACTGAGCCGGGTTGACTCCAACGCACTATCGGTTTCCAGTTCGCCGCAATCGCCGAGCGCAGATTGCTGCGCTGGGATGTGCAGGGGCTGCGCGGTGGGCGCGCACCCATCTCGATGTCGACTCGATCCGCGACGCCGAGATTGGAGTCCGGCATCAGCACCGCGCATCATGCATCCACTGTGGTGTAACCGACTGCGCCGCCGGCGACGTAGGTGACGGGTCCCAGCTTTTGCTCTTCGGCCATGACGCCGGTCAGCTGGCAGATCAGGGCCGCGTCGAGGACGGAGTGGAACTGGCCGTCGTCGGTGAAGTTGACGTTGGAGCCGCTGACCCGGAAGAGGACAACGGTGTCTTCGGTGTTGGATTCCGGGCACTCCAGCGTGTGCACGGACGACGCCGGCTCATACAGATAAGATCCGGCGGTCTGCGGCTGGTCGGCATATTCCTTGTAACGCCAGCAGCCGCTGATGGTCCAAGCATCTACCGCGCCGGTGTGATAGTGCAGCGGGATCCGCGCGCTGCCCGGATCAGGGCCGGAATGTCTTGACAACACGGGACGAGGCTTTGACAGTAAAGGACATCAGGCCCGTTTCTGCCACTGCTCCCGCAGCGCTGACGGGCTGGTGCCGAACCAGCGCTGACACGACCGGGACAAGACGCTCTGTTCGGCATAACCCAGTTGGCGGGCGAGATGGGTCAGGGCCATATCGGTGTCCCGCAGATAACGCTCCGTGGTTTCACGCCGCACATCGTCGACCACGGTGTTGAACGTCGTTCCCTCGGAGGCGAGCCTGCGTCGCAATGCTTTGGGATGCAGTCGAAACTGGCCCGCGATCACCGGGACGGTTGCGCGACCTGTCGGCAACAGTTGTCGGATGAGTTCACGTATCGACGATGACATCGTTGGCCGGTGCCGGTCGACGACGGTGCCGAGATAGTCGAGCACCACGCGGTGCGCCATCTCGTCCCTGACCAACCGCCTGTGTAGATGGTCGGCCACAAGAGTGAAACCCGCTTTGCTAGAACAGAATCGAGCTGGACACCCGAAGTAGCGACGATAGTCCGCAGATGCCGTCAGCGGTGTATGCGGAAGGTCAACCAACGTCGGCGCGTAACCAGCGCCCAGTAGAAAACGAAGCACCTGCAGCGCCACGCCCAGTGACAACTCAGTGGTCTGCCGATGTGCCGGCGGGTGCGGTATCAGGATTTTGAACTCCAGGAATGCCGTGTCGTCGAGGTTGTCGGGGTCGTCAGCGTTTCCGGGCTCCGGGCTGATCGACACGCAGATCGCGGGGCTGTAGGCGCCGAGGTACTGCTCGAAAGTCGCGAACGCCTCCGCGACCGTTTCCGACGTGCGGCCCGCAACCCCGACCGGGCCGAGGATCTCGATGCCCTGACGTCGGGCGAGTCTGCGGCCGAAGTCAGGTGTTCGGGTTATTGCGGCCGCGGATTCGACCGCGTGAATCAGGGCCAGATAGGTGATGAACGCGTCGAAGCAGCCGACATCGGCCGGGTCGATACCAGCCCGGGCCAGCAGCGGCCCGGGGTCGCCCCCGCGTTCGGCCACCAGCGCCGGATAACCGGTCAGGCAGGTGCCCCGGATCACTGACATGTCCTCTACTGTCAAGCCGTCGTCCGGTGTTGTCAATACACTCGGACGCGAGCGGGACAATGTGGTTCTCGCAGGCCGCCGCAGCCCGATCGGCGGCCGTCGACAAGACGCCGGGATCGGACACGCTATTGGACGAATCAACGCTTTCCGCTAGTCCTGCGCCGGGAACAGGGGACTCGGAGCATTTGGACACCGACTATCTGATCCTGGGTGCCGGTGGCATGGGTATGGCTTTTGCTGACGTGATCCTCGCCGGGGACGCGAGCGCGCGCATCGTCATCGTCGACCGGCACGCCAGCCCGGGCGGCCACTGGAACGACGCCTATCCGTTCGTGCGGCTGCACCAGCCGGCCGCGTTCTACGGCCTGAACTCGACGCGGCTGGGGCACGGTGGCGAAGACCTCGCCTCGTACGGTGAGATCCTCGGTTACTACCGCAACGCGATGGACCGTTTTCTGGCCACCGGCCGGGTGCGGTTTCTCTCGATGAGCGAGTATCAGCCCGACGGCCGGATCGTCTCCACGGTCGACCGCGATCGGGTCACCGGGGTCAAAAGGGTCACTGTGCACCGCAGGATCGTGGACGGCACGTACATGAAGGTAAGCGTGCCGTCGGTGTGCCCGCCCCGCTACGCGGTCGATTCCGATGTCACGGTGATACCGCCCAACGGCCTGGCCCGGATCAGCCGGCCGTGGGCACGTTACGTCGTCGTCGGCGCCGGGAAGACCGGTATCGACGCGATCCTGTTCCTGCTGGACCGGGGTGTTGCCCCGGATCGAATTCAATGGATCGTGCCCCACGACGCGTGGCTGTTCGACCGTGCCACCATCCAGCCCGGGCGTGCGCTGTCGATGATCGCGTCCATGGTGCGCAGCATCGCCGACGCCACGGACATCGACGACGTCTTCCTGCAGCTGGAACGCCGGGGGATCCTCTGGCGGATCGACACCGAAAGCCTGCCGGCGAAGTGGCGCTGCGCGACGGTGGACGAACGAGAGTTGACCAGCCTGCGCCGGGTCGGCGATGTGGTCCGGATGGGCCGGGTGCAGCGCCTCGGCCCCGGTGAGATCCAGCTGGACGGTGGGACGATCGCTGCGGAACGAGACAGCCTTTTCATCGACTGCTCGACCGATGGACTGGCCAAAGTGGCTGCCCGGCCGCTGTTCTCGCCGGGCCGGATCACACTGCAGTCCGTCCTGATGTGCCAGCAGACGTTCAGCGCCGCCTTGATCGCCCGATTGGAGCTGCTGAACGTCGGTGACGAGCGGCGCAATCGGATCTGCACGGCGGTGCCACATCCCGAATTCAAGCAGGACCTGCCCGACACCCTGCTCACCAGCACCCAGAACCTGATCAATTGCAACCGGCATATACCCCTGTGGCTGCGTCGCAGCCGACTGTACGTGGCGCACTACGAGGCGCCGCACCGCTACCTGCTGGGCGCCGGCCAGGTTGTGTTGTTGCAGCGCCGGGCCGTCGCATCGATGACCCGGATGAACAAGATGCTGCCGGCGGGCGAGCAACCCGCCAGCGCTCAGTCGTGGTCGTCGTCCGGGGAGGCGTCTGGCCCAGCGGAAGTGTCCTGATGTTCGCGCAGCGCGGTCAGCGCACGCCGCTCGGCGCCATGGGCAGCTTCGCGCAGCGCAGCATCCTCCGCTGCCGGATCGGCGGTCAGGAAGCTGCCGCTGCCCGGTGTACCGGCCGAACCCAGCTTGTTCATTCTCTTCGGCACCGCCGCGCCCTGGTATTCCAGCGCAATCGGGTGACCATGCCCGTCGACCGGGCCGAGCGGCTGGTGCAACTCGACGTAGGCGCCGTGCGGCAGCCGCTTGATGATGCCGGTCTCGACGCCGTGTTCGAGCACCGCGCGGTCGCTGCGCTGCAACCCGACGCACCACCGGTAGGTGGCGAAGAAGACGACCGGCGGAAGCACCACCATCGCGATGCGCCCGATCCACGTCGTCGCGTTCAGGGAGATATGAAACTTCCACGCGATGATGTCGTTCATGGCGGCCAAGGTGAGCACCATGTAGAACGCGATCGCCATCGCGCCGATCCCGGTGCGCACCGGGGCATCGCGGGGCCGTTGCAAAAGATTGTGGTGCGCATAATCGCCGCTGAACCTCTTCTCCAGGAACGGATAGACGATCAGCAGCACGAACACCAGACTCATGATCAGCGCGACCCCCACCGGGCCGGGAATGGTGTGGTGCCAGAAGTAGACCTCCCACGCCGGCCAGAGCCGGGCCAGCCCCTCGGTCCACATCATGTAGAAGTCGGGCTGGCTGCCGGCCGACACCTGGGATGGCTTGTAGGGACCCAGGTTCCAGATCGGGTTGATCTGCAGCAGACCGCCCATCAAGCCGAGTACCCCGGTGATCATCGCGAACCACGCGCCCGACTTGACCGCGAACACCGGCATCACCCGCACTCCGACGACGTTGTGCTCGGTGCGCCCGGGGCCGGGGAACTGGGTGTGTTTCTGGAACCACACCAGCGCCAGATGCACTCCGATGAGTGCCAGGATGATGCCCGGGATCAGCAGGATGTGCAGCGCGTAGAGCCGCGGGATCAAGATGGTGCCGGGGAAGTCACCGCCGAACAGTGCCCAGTGCAGCCAGGTGCCGATCACCGGCATGCCCAGCGTGATCGACGACAGTGCGGCCCGCAGGCCGATGCCGGACAGCAGATCGTCGGGGAGCGAGTAGCCGAAGTAGCCCTCGAACATCGCCAGGATCAGCAGCAGCGATCCGATGATCCAGTTCGCCTCGCGAGGCCGGCGGAACGCGCCGGTGAAGAAGATGCGGGCCAGGTGCACCATGATCGCCGCGGCGAACATCAGCGCCGCCCAGTGGTGAACCTGGCGCACGAACAGCCCGCCGCGCACCTCGAAGGAGATGTTCAGGGCTGTCTCGTAGGCCCGTGACATCTGCACCCCGCGCAGCGGCTGGTACACGCCGTCGTAGACGACCTCGTTCATCGACGGGTCGAAGAACAACGTCAGGTAGACACCGGTGAGCAGTAGCACAATGAAGCTGTACAAAGCGATCTCGCCGAGCAGAAAGGACCAGTGCGACGGGAAGACCTTGTTGAGTTGTCTTCGTAGCGCAGCAGACGGGTGGTAGCGGGTGTCGATGTCCTCGGCCTGGCGGGCCAGCAGATCACCGAATTTCGGGCTCATGAGGTGCGCTCCCAGAATGCCGGTCCGACGGGTTCGACGAAGTCGCCGTCTGCGACCAGATACCCGTCGGTGTCGATGGTGATGGGCAGCTGCGCCAACGCGCGCGCGGCCGGACCGAATACCGGCTTTGCATAGGTCAGTGCATCGAACTGCGACTGGTGGCACGGACACAGAATCCGGTAGCTCTGCGCCTCGAACAGCGAAGACGGGCAACCCAGATGCGAACAGACCTTGGTGAAGGCGAACAGGTCGCCGAAGTTGAAGCTCTCCTGGCCCTTGCGCTTGACCACCTTGGCCGCGTCGACGGGCCGGATGCGGATGAGCATCACCGGGTTGCGGACACCCATCATGATCTCGCTGATCTTCTCCCGCGACTCGACGGTGGTGCCGTCGCCGTCGGACTCCCGCCATGGGAAGACGGTCTCCATAGAGCCGGCGTCGAGGTCCTGGGGGCGCATCTTGACCAGCGGCCCGTCCAGCTGCTTGCCGGTGGACCGGGCCAGGTAGACGGTCTCGCCGGCATAGCGCGGCGTCCATCCCGAAGTCCACAGCACGGCCTTCTTGCCCTCGGCGGTCTCGACCACCGGCTTCCACGGGTTCTTGACGATCCCGCCGA
>NZ_JBYCKY010000888.1:0-1282 GCF_057473605.1 Mycobacterium sp. TH-M82
CTACCAACGGATGATGTCGGAGTGGCTGGTCGACCCGCACGAGTTGGGCCGCAGCGCCGACCTGGACTGGAAGTCGGTGTGGGACCACGGCTGGACGCTGGCCGCCGAGGCGGAGAACGCCCCGGTTGCGTCTCGTACCGAGCAGGGTCTACCGATCCGCGAGCCCGGTATCCGGCTGGTGCCGGGGTCGGTTGACCGGGCAGGGCAGCATCGGGCCGAGCCAGAGCGCGCCGAGCGCCCGGCGGTGCCTGACGATAATTCGCGTCGGCCCGCGCACCGGGCGCCCGACGCGATCCGCTCCTCGATCGCCAGCCACTTCGGCGGGGTGCATGCCGCACGATCACGCGCCGTAGAGGCTAACTGGGAAGTCGGCCGGGAAAACGGTCAGGGACCCGGCGACGAATGACGTTCCCCTCGAGCCCATCGGACCGGCAGCGTTCGCCGGACGACTCACTGGACTGGTTGGTGTCGACATTCGCCCGCGAGGTTCCCGGGGTGTCGCATGCGGTGCTGGTGTCGGTGGACGGGTTGCTGGTCGCGGCCAGTGAACATCTGCCAGCCGAACGGGCCGACCAGTTGGCTGCGGTGTCGTCGGGGTTGGCCAGCCTGGGGACCGGGGCGGCGCAACTGTTCGAGGGCGGCCGGGTGCTGCAGACCGTGGTCGAGATGGACAACGGTTATCTGCTGCTGATGCGGGTCGGTGACGGCTCACATCTGGCCGCGCTGGCCGCGACATCGTGTGACATCGGTCAGATCGGCTACGAGATGGCGATCCTGGTCGAGCGGGTCGGCGCCGTCGTGCAGTCGTCGCGACGAGTCGCGTCCGATTGCCCGGCCGGCCCCCGAAAGCGAGGCGATCCCCACCCCGAGCCGGCTGCCCGGCCCGCGGCGTCGCCGCACTTCCGGCATGCGTGAGCGGCCATGGAAACACCCGAGCGGCCGGTGCCTGATACGAATCTGGTCCGCCCCTACACGCTGACCTCCGGCCGCACCGACACCGAGGTCGACCTGCCGCTGGAAGCTCCGGTGCAGACCCTGCAGTCGGCGCTGTTTCACCGCTGGCCGCTGAACGACACGCGGGGCAGGATCGTCGCGCTGTGCGTCAAGAGCCCGTCGGTCGCCGAAATCTCGGCGCGATTGGATTTGCCGCTCGGTGTCGTGCGCGTCCTGGTCGGTGATCTGGTCACGTCGGGATACCTTCGGATACGTCCGACGTTGGACGACCACTCGACCCGAGGCGAACGCCGCGAACTGATAGGAAGGACGCTCCGTGGCCTACGAG
>NZ_JBYCKY010000889.1:0-1305 GCF_057473605.1 Mycobacterium sp. TH-M82
ATGGAGATCGGCAACCACACCTGGGAACACCCCAACATGACCACCATCCCGGCGGCCGACGTTCCCGGGCAGCTGTCGAAGGCCAACGACGCGATCAGCGCCGCCACCGGGCGCACCCCGACGCTGTGGCGGCCTGCCGGCGGACTGACCAACGACGCGGTCAACCAGCAGGCGGCCAAGCTCGAACTGGCAGGCGTCCTGTGGGACGTCATACCGTTCGACTGGATCAACGACTCCAACACCTCGGCCACCCGTGAGGTGCTGATGAGCCAGATCAAGCCCGGCTCGGTGGTGTTGTTCCACGACAGCTACTCGTCCACCGTGGACCTGGTGTACCAGTTCATTCCGGTATTGCGGGCCAATGGCTATCACCTGGTCACGGTCAGCCAGCTGCTCGGTGCGCGCCCACCGGGCAGCGTCTACGGCAGCAGGGAGAACGGGCCGCCCGCCCACGATCTGCACGACATCCCGGCGAGTGAGATCCCGTCGCTGCCGAACACGCCGTCACCGGCGCCGATGCCGAACTTCCCGATCACCGACATCGCCGGCGCCAACCCCGGCGGTCCCAACAACGGGGCGTAGTCGCAACCGACGATTGTCGCTGGGCGGCGCGAGACTCGGAGACGAGCGCTACGGCGCGTAGTCCGCACCTAAGTGGTCGCGCTCGTAAGTTCATTGGGGGTTATGTCCACGCGGTCGGGTCGCCCAGACTCGACAACCACAAACACAACGTGGCCCACCCCCGCGCCGCATGACCCCCGACGAGCTTACGGGCGAAACCGCTTAGCCAGATCCCGCCAGGCGATTCGGTGCTCAACCGAAGGGGCGCCCGGTCGTCCCGGTGAGACGGGCCATACCGCGCGGGATCCAAGATCACCCAGATCTATGAGGGCACCAACCACGCTAGAAGGGTGGCGGGTCGTCGTCGTCGGAGTTGGCTGATGGTGCGGGGGTGGTCCAGAAGGCTTGGCGGGCGGCCTGGTGCGCCTGGCGCACCTGCTGGTTGCGCCGGCGTTCGGAGGCGATGTAGCGGGCGCGGTTTTGGGCGCGGGTGCGGCGGCGTTGGGGCATCACGGCGGTGCGGTCGGCGCAGCGGTCGGTGGGCGGCTCGGGTGTGGTTTCAGGTGGGGTGAGGTCACCGGTGGGGATGGCTAGGGCGGGAAACAGCAGGGCGCTGCCTGGGGTGGTCACATAAGTGTGGCCGGTCGGAGCGGTCCAGATCAGCGTCCCGTCGGCAAGTTGTTTGTCTTGCCAGCCCCAGAACGTTTTCAGAAGATGATGCGCGCGGCATAGTGCCTTGAGGTT
>NZ_JBYCKY010000890.1:0-1438 GCF_057473605.1 Mycobacterium sp. TH-M82
GATTTCGGGGGACCGCCGGTTCCCGGGCTCACCAGGGTCCAGACCGTGGTTCTCAAGGCGGTCGCTGATGCCCCGCTCGGTGTCCTCTCCGCCCGGACGGTCGCCCGCCGCTCGGGGGTCAGCCCGACTTCTGCCGGCAAGGCGCTGAAGGAATTGGCGGATGCTGGACTCGTGACGCGGACGAATGAGAAGACTTTTCTCGGGAAAGTCGTCGACGCAACTGTGTACCGGGCGGCCGTCTGCGACCGGAGGTGGCCGGGAATCGCCTCCGCCCTCTCCGCGGTGGATCTCCCGTCCCGGGTCCGGAAATCCCGCCCTCCGGCGAAGAAAGTCCCCCATTATCTGCGGCATCTGTTCTGGAACACCGCGGAATCCCAGCTCGACGTCGCATCGTCGGCGAACTACATCGCCCGCCGGATCCTCTCCTCCGGGGACATCCAGGGGCTGGCGTGGGCGGCAAGGAATCTTCCGGTATCGGCGTGGGAGCACGCCTCCCGCACCCGTGGAATCCGTCCGGACTACAAGGCGCTGGCGCTGAACGTGGTAGCCAGAAAGGACCGTGATGCTGCCGGCTGACCTCCGAAGGATCCTCCCCGACGACACCGCGGACACCTGGGAAACCATCGCCCCCGCGGTACCCAGTTCGGCGTACCTGGCCGGGGGAACGGGAATCGCCGTCCATCTCCTGCACCGGGCCAGTCTGGACCTGGATTTCTTCTACCACCGACAATCCGTCGACCTGGACGAGATGTCCAGAGCCCTTTCGGATCTCGGGAACTTCGTGGTCACCGACCGAAGTCCGGGTACCCTCAACGGAACCTTCTTGAAGACCAAGATCCAGTTCCTTCACGCAGACGAGGCTGCGCCGCAGACAGTCCTCGATCCCCCGACGGAAACCGCCGGGATCATGGTCGCCGGACTTCGGGATCTGATGGCGATGAAGCTGAAGGTAGTCGGTGACCGAGGAGAACTCCGGGACTACCTCGATCTCATGATCCTGGAAACCAGCGCCGCAGTGACCGTGGAGGCCGGTCTTTCCTGGGTGCTGAAGAGGTACCACCCACCATCACCGAACACCGCGTTGGGCCACATCATCCGCGGTCTCGGATGGTTCGATGACGTCGACGACGACCGTAACCTATCCGTCCCCCGACGTGAAATTGTCGAATACTGGACCCGCCGGCAACCAGAAATCCTCTCCAGTCTCGAAAAGTTCTGAGACGGGGCCGCCGGCCACGGCGGTCGGCGACACCATCGACGTCGGCAGCGAACCGGCCGAGGTGTAAAGCGTGGCTTCAGCGAGCCAATCCGTGCCCACCCGCTGGCGCGCGGTGGCTCAGTAGGTCACTGGCCAGGCACGCCCGGTGCGCCGCCGAGCACACCCGGTAGGCCGGCGAACGGACCGGACGGGTTGGGTATGCCACCAAAAATTCCCTGC
>NZ_JBYCKY010000891.1:0-6051 GCF_057473605.1 Mycobacterium sp. TH-M82
CGGTGAACTGGCAGGCGCTGCCCGAGGAAGTCGGCGCGTTCATCCATCCGCACCCAAGTCTGTCGGAAGCGGTTGGTGAGGCGATGCTCGCCTTCACTGGACGATCACTGCACGGCTGAGCAGAGGGAGGGCTTCGATGGCTGACGAAATTCATGTGATCACGATGCCGAAGCTGGGTGAGACGGTCACCGAGGGCACCGTCGGCACGTGGTTGAAAGCCGTTGGTGACACCGTCGAGTTCGACGATCCGCTGTTCGAGGTGTCGACGGACAAGGTCGATTCGGAGATACCCAGCCCAGTCGACGGTGTCTTGCAGGAGATCCTCATCGAGGCAGGCGAGACGGTCCCGGTCGGTACCGCGCTGGCCAGAATCGGCAGCGGCAATGGTGTCTCAGCGTCGACTGCCCCTGCGGTCGCGGTACCTGCCACGGCAGCGGCGACTGCGGTTGCAGCATCTGCGCAGGATGGAAACGGCAGCCGGCTGCTCTCGCCGGTTGTGCGCAAGCTTGCCGCCGCGAACAACCTTGACTTGTCCGGAGTTTCCGGGTCGGGCGCCGGCGGGCGGATCATGCGCGAAGATGTCCTGACAGCGATCGACAGCGGTTCTGCATTGGTAGCACCTGTCGCGGCTGCGGTACCTGCGCCGCCTTCGGTCGTGGCACCCGCACGGGGCGGCCGCGACGAGGTGGTGCAGCTTTCTCGGATCAGGCTGGTTACCGCGGAGCGGATGCTGCAATCTCGGCAGACCTCGCCGCACGTGTGGACCTCGGTCGAGGTTGATCTCGAGCGGATCGAGCAGATCCGACAACAGCACAAGGAGCAGTTCAAGAAAGAGAACGGCGCGTCCCTCACCTACCTTCCGTTCATCGCTCGAGCGACCTGCGATGCGTTGCGTGCATTCCCAACCGTGAACTCCTCGGTGAACATGACCGACAAGACGATGACGCTGCACCGCTACGTCAACCTTGCGATCGCAGTCGACCTGAACGAACAAGGTCTGATGGCGCCGGTGATCAAGGGCGCCGACGCGCTGAACTTGCGGGGGATCGCCCGCACCATCAAGACCGTCGGTGACGCCGCGAAGGCAAAGACGCTCACAGCGGACGACCTTTCGGGTTCGACGTTCACGATCACCAACCCCGGACCGCTCGGGAGCTATGCGTCGGCGGCGATCATCAACCAGCCCAACGTCGCGATCATGTCCACCGAGGGAGTGTCGCGGCGGCCGACCGTTGTGGGTGATGCGATCGCCATCCACCACATGTGTATTCTCGGGCTCTCCTACGACCACCGGGCTTTCGACGGGGTCACCGCCTCGCGGTTTCTGATGTATGTGCGCGACGCGCTACAAGGCCGAGATTGGGAGGCGGAACTGGCATGAACACGCCGGCAATCGAAAGCAAAGAAGCAACGCTTGAACGCCGCGATGCGCTTGTCCTAACTACGATCGTGTTATGTGGAGAACCAGCTCGTGGGCGGTGAACTCGAACTTGTCGAGCGCCACCGCGACCGCGTCGGCATCAAGCAGCCGGTTTATGTCGTCCCCGCCATCAACGCTCACATTGCGCTGTGCCCGTCGCCCCCAGCCACAGGGCGGACCGATGATCGATCGCCCCGGGTGGGTAGCGATGCATACCCGGTACTGGATCGGCCAGGCGAGTTCGACTACGGCTGACTTATGGCAACCGTAGTTTCGATCGAGGAATTCGTCGCAGATGCCGGGTATCCTGGGTACCCAGGCTCCGAGAGGTATTCGCCTCCGTGGCTGAGCGAACCGTATTCTCCGTTTCGCGCTGACGATCAGAGCCGCTTCTGGTTTCTCGACTTTCACTGGCCACGCGGGCTCACTCCTATGGGCCTACTCAGTATGGTTGACGGATATACGCGGGGCACCCAGTATGCTGCGGAACACCTGCCACTGCCTTGGGGCCGTGGCATTGCGGTTCGCAGCGCCGGAACGCACATTTACGCCTCAGAGATTCCGGTCGATCGGAAGGCGGACGAGGCCGACCGTGCGGCACGGTTCGCCCGGGCCCTGCCGGCCTTCATCGGTAACTTTGACCGGATCTGGCGCAAGCGTCGCACAGAGATCGATGAGGATTGGCAGCGCCTTCGTCGAGCCGATCTTAGGTCTATGTCACACACTGAGCTTCGCGATCAACTGTGGCAGGCACGTGCCCACCACAGGCGGGCTTGGGAAATCCACTTCGAGTTAATGTATCCGCTGCTGGCCAATTACCTGGCCTTTCGCGGCCTGTGCACCGAGCTGGGTATCAATCCAGAAGAGATCGGCAAGTTTCTCGAAAGCGGTGACACCCAGATTATGGCAACGGACCGTAAACTGTGGGAGCTGGCGACGTCGGCCCGTGATGCCGGACTCGATGCCATTTTCGCGGCCACCGAACCCGAGCAGCTCGCGGCGACGCTCAGCAAGGCGGGCGGTCGGGCCGCGGGATGGCTGGCCAAGTTCGAGAGCTTTCTCGACGTTTACGGGTGGCGGACCGAGGGGATCGATGACATTGCGTTGCCCAGCTGGGTCGAAGACCCGACACCACCATTGGGCACCATAAAGACCTTTCTACAGAAGGCAACCCCGCACGACTTCACGGCTGCGCGCGAGGCAGCGGCCGAGGCGCGTGAGACAGCGCTCGACGCGGCACGATCTAAGCTGACGCGCGACGAGCAGGCCGCCTTCGACGCTGGGTTGGCTTCCTGTAACGCCGCCAATTTCGCCTGGTGGAACGAGGAACACGATTTCTACATCGACCTGCGGGCCACGTTGCCGATGCGCTGGGCGTGTCTGGCCATAGCCGAAGCGTTGGGTGCGGACGAAGCCGACGACACGCTCTTCATGTTTTGGCCGGAAGTGATCTCAGCGCTCGACGGGGAGACCCCACTCCGCCGATTCAAGAAGATCATCGCCGACCGCCGCCAGTACTTCACCTACTGGGGCGAGCGCCGGGCCATGATGCCCAAGGTGCTCGGCAGGGTGCCCGACACCGTCAGCGATCCCATCCTGATCGAGGTCTTCGGGCTCAACAAACATTTCCTGCATGCAGTGCGCACCGCGGGCTCGGATGGCACTGTTAAAACGTTGACCGGCGTACCGGCCGCCGGCGGTCGCGCGCGCGGACCCGCAAGGGTGCTGAACGATGCCGACAACCTGCACCGGATTCAGCCGGGCGACGTGTTGGTGTGCGAATCGACTTCGCCCAACTGGACTCCGGCGTTCGCGAAGATCGCGGGCTGTGTCTGCGACGGGGGCGGCACTCTGTCGCATGCGGCCATCGTGGGTCGGGAGTATGGGGTGCCGACGGTCACGGCGGTCGGCCTTGGGACGGTCCTGATTGATGATGGTGACGAGGTGGAGGTCGACGGTTCGGCCGGCATCGTCACCATTTACCGGGGATACGACGAGTCGGAGTCCGGAGCGTCGACATGACCCACTTCATCGGGTGGCTGGACCGACTGGATCCTGCAACGGCGACCGCTGTCGCGGGGGCGAAGATGGGTCGACTGACACAACTGTCGCATCTTGGTTTGAAGGTGCCTCGCGGATTCACCGTGACCGTCGACGCCTATACTCGGCACTTTGCCGAGTCCGGCCTGGATACCGCTGTCGCAGAAAGATTGTCGACAATACCTGCAGCCACCGATCATGAGCGACTCGCCGTCGTCGCGCAAACCATCCGTAGGAAGGTCGAGCAGACGCCTGTGGTACCGACACTCGCTGCAGCTATCGCAGACGCATACGCCGAACTGAGCTTCCGCTGCTATGAGATCAATCAGCCCGTCGCGGTCCGCAGCTCGGCGACGCAAGAGGACAGCGCCCAAGCGAGTTTCGCCGGCATCTTCGACACCTACCTCGGCATGTCAGGTGAAATCCAGGTGCTGGCGGCTGTACGGCGGTGCTGGGCAAGCCTTTTTTCCGCCCGCGCGCTGGGCTATCGCCTCGAGCACGGTCTCTCGCACCGGGACATGCCGATGGCGGTCGGTGTGCTCGAACTCCTTTCCGCGCGGGTGTCGGGTGTCGCATTCTCCGTCCACCCGGTGTCTGCGAAGCGAGACCGGATCGTCATCGAGGGCAACTGGGGATTGGGCCAGGCAGTGGTGCAGGGTGCGGTGACGCCCGACCACATCGAAGTCTGCAAGGTGGACCGGCGAGTACTGGCATACGACGTCGCGGACAAACGGGTCGTCTCAGCCTTCGACTACGCGACGAGCGGAGTTGTTGAGACCGCCATGCCCGCCCGCTTCCGCGGCGCACGGGTCCTCGACGACGAGGAGATCGGGGCGATCGCGAACGCGGTCTGCGCGATCGAGGATCATTACGGGCACCCGGTGGACGTGGAATGGGTGATCGACCGGGCTCGCCGCACGGGGGATCCGGTATCCATCGTGCAAGCCCGACCCGTCACCGTGACGACCGAGGATTGTGGAACCAGCTGGGACCTAGGTGCCTACGCCATAAAATACGCGTTCGGTGAACAGTCATGATGCCGCAAGCGTTGGTGCTCGACTTCGGCGGCCCGGTCCTGCTCACTCCCTTCGAGGTGGTGCAAGATTTCGAGCGCCGACTTGGGCTGGCCTCTGGCACGTTTGAATGGGCCGGGCCGTTCGATCCGGCTAAGGATTCGCTGTGGCGCAGGATGCAAGCAGGCGAGATCACCGAGGACGAATATTGGGTGACTAGGGCCGAGGAGATCACCGCGGTGACCGGTGGCCGAGGACTTCGCGCGATGATGGCGCAGTTGTACCCCGCCGACGAGGTCGATTCGTTGATCCGTCGCCAGGCGCGTGAAGCTGTATGGGCCGCCAGGGCCGCAGGAGTGCGGACGGCCGTGTTGACCAACCACCTCGCGCAGTACTACGACGACGACTGGATCGGCCGCGTCGGTTTCCTGAACGAGGTGGATGTGGTGATCGACGGTTCCCGAACAGGTGTGCTCAAGCCCGACCCAGCCGCCTACCGGTCGGCCTTGGACCCTCTCGAGACCCCGGCCGAAGCGGCGCTGTTCGTCGACGATCAGCCGCGAAATATCGACGGCGCACGCGCGATCGGCATGCCGGCGTTCCTGTTCGACGTGACCGAGCCTTCCGAGTCGTACCGAAAGATTGTCCGGTCGCTCGGGCTGAGCGAATTAGATCAGGTGTAGTACCGAAATACCGCGTCCGCGACACAGCAAGGCTTTGGCTCGTTCTCGACCTCGTATGTGAGGTGGTACACAGCCTGTGCCCCGCCGCTCACCTCGGTCACCTCCGCGAGCTCGGCATGCATTCGGGTCCGCGCGCCGACCTTGAGCGGGGCAGGGAACCGCACCTTGTTAAGGCCGTAGTTGAGGACGACGTTGAATCCGGACACTGTGCACACTGACCCCAGCAGCACGGTCGACATGCCCAGCGTCAAAAACCCATGCTGAATAGTGGTGCCGTACCGGCCATTTCGGGCCCTTTCCGAATCAACATAAATCCATTGCTCGTCACCGGTCAACTGAGCGAATGTGGTGACAACCCGTTGCGTCACATCCACCCAATCGCTGACACCGAGTTTCGTCCCCGCGCGCGCCCGCAGCCCGTCTAGGCCGGCAATCACAATCGGTCCGCTGCCCCTGGTCGTCATCGCCGACGTGTCGAGACTCATCTGACAACCTCCACTGGGACTCTCGTGTTCGCGCCGGTGTTCAAGAACCATCATCCGCTGGTACTTCGCACCCGACCGCGAGCTTTCCGGTCCGCGGAACGGACCGTGGCCAGGCCGCGACTCGAGGTGGAAGGTACGTAACGTAGCGGGTAACGATTCTCATGGCGAAAGGTAGGGGCCGATGGCGGACTTGATAGAAGCACGGACCATCAGCTTCGCCGCTGCTAACCGCGTACTGGACGCGGCCGTCCAGGAGGCCGAGAAATTGCAGGTTCGTTTCTGCATCGCGGTCGTCGACAGTGCCGGGAACCTCCTCGCATATGGCCGGATGGACGGTGCTCCGCTGCTGTCTGGTCAGCTCGCACAGGACAAGGCCTACACCGTCGCAGCTTTCGGACTGCCGACCCACG
>NZ_JBYCKY010000892.1:0-12102 GCF_057473605.1 Mycobacterium sp. TH-M82
GTGGCCGGCGACGTAGGCGTTGGCGAGGGCTTCGGTGATCTGGCGGTGGTCGGCGGTGTTCTTACGCAACGACGCGATCGCCCGCGGCGCGGTGGCCGGGTCGGGCCAGGCGCGCAGCGCCGAGGCGGTGAGCACCGGCTGCGGGCCGATCTCGAGCAACACCGCACAACTCAGATCGGCCAGGGTGCGCACGCTCTTAGCGAACTCCACCGGCTGACGGGCATGGCGCCGCCAGTAGGCGCCGTCCAGCTTCGCGCTGCGCCCCAGGGCCCCACCGGTGCGGTTGCACACCAAAGTCCGTTGCGGCGAACGGTATTCGAACCGGTTCGCGAACGCCTCGAACTCCTCGAGGATCGGGTCCAGCAGCGCCGAATGAAACGCGTGGCTGGTGTCGAGCCAGTCGCAGCGCACCCCGTCGTCCTCCAGGCCCTCCAACGCGCGCTGCAGCTCCTCCGCCGGACCCGACAACACAGTGTTGGCGCCGTTGTAGGCGGCCACCGACAGGCTCGGGAACTCGTCGGTCAGGCTCTCCACCCGCTCGGGAGCGGCGAAGATCGCGACCATCCGGCCGCCGGCGGGCAGGCTGCCGAACAGCCGGCCCCGCTCAGCCATCAACAACGCCCCGTCCTGCAGGCTGAACACCCCCGCCACACACGCCGCCGAATACTGGCCCACGCTGTGGCCCAGCACCACGTCAGGCTCAAACCCCCACGACTGCCACAGCCGGGCCAGGCCCATCTCCACCGCGAACAACGCCGGCTGCGCGTAGCTGGTCAGCCGCAGGGTGTCTTCATGCTCCGGATCGAAAATGACGTCCAGCAACGGCTTGTCGAGCACACCGGCAATAGCCTCCGCGCACCGGGTCATCGTCTCGGCGAACACCGGCTCGGTCTCGAACAGCTCTTTGGCCATCCCGGTGTACTGGCTGCCCTGACCGGTGAACAACCACGCCGTCTTCGGCTTTTCGACGCAATCCCCGCGGACCAGGCCCGGTGCCGGGCGGTCGTCGGCCAGCGCACCGAGGGCCTCGCGCGCGGATTCCGTCGAATTGACCAGCAGCGCGGCGCGGTGCTCGAAATGGGAACGCCCCGCCCCGGCGGTGAAGCAGACATCGGCCAACGAGGCGTCCGGGTACTCGGCCAGCCAGCCGCGGTAGTCCTGCGCGAGCTGCACCAGGGCCTCCGGGCTGCGCGCCGACAGCGGCAACAGACAAAAGCGTCGGTCGTCGGACGGCGCCGGCGCCGCAGCCACCTGGGCTACCGCGGCGGGCGCCTCTTCGAGGATGACGTGGGAGTTGGTGCCCGAGAACCCGAACGAACTGACCCCGGCGATACGCGGCCGCCCGCCGCGCACCCACGCGGTGGCCTCCTCGACGACCCGCACCGGCAGCCGGTCCCAGGGGATGTGCGGCGACGGCGTCTGAAAGTGCAGATGCTTGGGCAACACCTCATGCTCGAGCGCCAGGATGACCTTGATCACGCCCGCGATCCCCGCGGCCGCCTCCAGGTGCCCGATATTGGTCTTCACCGACCCGATCAGCAGCGGCCGCTCGGCCTCACGCCCCGCCCCGAACGCCGCGCCGGCGGCCTGCACCTCGATCGGATCACCCAGCGACGTCCCGGTCCCGTGCGCCTCCAGATAGCCCACATCACCGGGGGCCACACCCGCGCTGCGCAGCGCCTCGGCGATCACCCGCTGCTGCGCCACACCGTTGGGCACCGTCAGACCGCCCGACGCGCCGTCCTGATTGATCGCACTGCCCCGGATCACCGCCCGGATCCGGTCCCCGTCGCGGATCGCGTCCGCCAGACGCTTGACGACGATGACGCCGCAGCCCTCGCCGCGCACGTAGCCGTCGGCGGCCGCGTCGAACGTCTTGCACCTGCCGTCCGGCGCCAGCATGTGCGCATGCGAGAAGGTGATCATCGTGGCGGGGGTGAGCAGCGCGTTCGCGCCGCCGACCAGGGCGAGATCACACTCGCCCATCAGCAGTGCCTGGCACGCCTGGTGGATCGCCACCAGCGACGAGCTGCACGCCGTGTCGACGGCCACCGCCGGACCCCGCAGCCCCAGCCGATGGCTGATCCGGCCCGCGCCCGCGGCGGCCGACGTCCCGGTGGCCATGTAGGCCTCGATCTCGGGGTAAGACAGTTCGCCGGCGGCCATCCCCAGGTAGTCGTGGGTGGCCAAGCCGACGAAGACGCCGGTGTCGGAGTCCGCCAGGGCCGATGGTGCGATACCCGCGTGTTCCACCGCGCGCCAGGCCGTCTCCATCAGCAGCCGATGCTGGGGGTCCAGCAACCTGACCTCGCGCGCCGACATCCCGAAGAACGGGGCGTCGAAGCCCGTCACGTCATCGACGAATCCCGCCCGGCGGGTCACGATCTTGCCGGGTGCGTCGGGATCCGGGTCGTAAAACTCGTTGACGTCCCAGCGGTCGGCGGGGACCTCCGATGTCGCGTCCCGGCCTTCGTCCAGCACCTGCCAGAACTCGTCGACGTCCGCGGCACCCGGAAATCGCGCAGCGAAGCCGACGATCGCAAACCCCGACGTCGGCTCCATCGGAAATTCGGCAGATATCATCGGATTATCCTCCCTGTTTCGCCCGGAGGATTTGTTGCCCCCGCGCGCCCGCGCTGCGGCGTCGGCGCCGTCGTTGATCCGCGCCGCAGGCACTGGGGCTGCTTACCGCATCGCCCAGGACCACGCCTGGCGGAACTACCCCATTGTGCGACCGTTCGCGACCGTCGTGGGGAACTTACACGTGTCGGGCACCCGTGCACAGCCGAATCACGTCCGGCGCCAAGTTTTGCCGATACTGGTGTCTGGTGACCCCGCACCGCGCGTGAAGCGTCGGACGTCTCCGCGCGCGCCGCCGCCGCAGCGCGCCGGGAGAGTTATCTTGGTGTCGCCACCGACGGGGCGGGATTGCAGCCATCGCGACTGAGGAGAAGCAGAGTGCGCATCGGGAGGATCACCATCGGGTCACTCGGTGATTGGACGCCGACCCCGGGATCGGTGATGTCCTGGCACCCGACGGCCGCGGCTGCCGCAAAGGCCCGTCACGCACCGACCGGTTCCGCGCCCGTCAGCTACATGCAGGGCCAGCATTTGCGTAATTACCACAAACGGACGGCGGCAGGCCTGGGCTTCTCGCGGCAGATCATCGGCACCTGCGACGTGCCCGGCCGGTGCGACATCGATGCCATGAATCGCGCGCTCAACACCTACCTGCGTCGGCATGACACGTTCCGCAGTTGGTTCGACCACACCGGTGACGGAGAGTTCGTACGGCACACCCTGCGCGACCCGGCCGACATCGAGTTCGTGCCCATCGACCACGGGACGATGTCGGTTGCCGAAATACGCGCCCACATCGTGGCCCTACCGAACCCGCTCGAGTGGGGCTGCTGGATCTTCGGGATTGTGCAAAGCGAAGACCATTTCACCTTCTTTGCCGCCATGGATCACGTCCACGGGGACGCAACGTTGATCGGCACGACGATGCTCGAGGCCAACGGGATGTATACGGCGCTGAGCGGAGGCGGCGAGCCCTTGTCGCTTCCCGATGCCGGCAGTTTTGACGAGTTCTGCGCCCGCGAGCGCCGGTACACGTCCGCGCTGACCGCGGATTCGCCCCAGGTGCGCGCGTGGATCGACTTTGCCGAGAACAACAACGGCGGCTTTCCGGAATTTCCCCTTCCGCTGGGCGATCCATCGAAGCCCAGCGGAAGTGACATGATTTCGGGATTCCTGATGGGCGCGGCGCAGACGGAGCGGTTCGAGTCGGCCTGCGCAGCGATCGGGGCGCGCTTCATCGGCGGCCTGTTCGCTTGCTTCGCCCTGGTGGAGCACGAATTCACGGGTGCCCTCACCTACTACGGCCTCACCCCCCGGGACACTCGCAAGACCACGGACAACTTCATGACGCAGGGGTGGTTCACCGGCTTGGTTCCGATTACCGTGCCGATAGCCGCGGCCTCTTTCGGCGAGGCCGCGTGGGCAGCGCAATCTTCTTTCGATTCGAGCCTGAACCTGGCGAGGGTGCCGTACTATCGCGTTTTGGAATTAGCGCCATGGTTGAGCTGGCCGCAGCCGAATTTTCCGGTGTCGAACTTCCTGCACGGGGGCGCGGCGCCACTCAACGCCGTGCTCGCAGCGGCCGACCTGGGCTACGCGAACAACATTGGAATCTACTCTGACGGCCGGTATTCATACCAACTGACCATCTACGTTTTTCGGTATGGGGAGGGCACCGCGATGGCAATCATGTTTCCCGACAATCCGATCGCCCAGAAATCAGTCACCCGGTACATGGACGCGATGAAGTCGGTGTGCGGGCGGGTCGCTGACAGCGGCCATTGGGGACGCGTTGCGTAGCGGGTGGCGTCGTTCTCGCTCGTGACGCCCATTTCTGCGATCCGATTCGGGAGCCGGCGGCCGCCGCCGGCGGGCGCAGCCAACCGCGCCGACCGGCGATGAGGGTGACATGCGACGGCTAGCCGACGTCGTGGTGCGATGGCCCTGGGCGGTGATCGGGCTCTGGGTCCTGGTCGCGGTCGCCGTGCCGCTGGCACTCCCGTCCCTGGGCGAGATGGCCCAAAAGCATCCGCTGACCATTCTGCCCAGCGATGCGCCGTCGAGCGTCACCGCCAAGAAGATGACCGCGGCGTTTCACGAATCGGGCTCCGAGGACCTGCTTTTGGTCGTCCTGACCGACGACAAGGGGCTCGGCCCCGCCGACGAAGCCACCTATCGCAAACTGGTGGACACGCTGCGCCGGGATCCGCGGGACGTCGTGATGTTGCAGGATTTCCTCAGCACGCCGCCCCTGCGACCGGTCGTCACCAGCAAAGACCACAAAGCCTGGGTGCTGCCGGTCGGTGTGGCGGGAGAACTGGGCACTCCGCGGTCCTATGACGCTTTTCAACGTATCGGCGACATCGTCGAGCGCATCGTGTCCGGCACATCCCTGACGGCCCACCTCACCGGCCCCGCGGCAACCGTCGCCGACCTCACGGTCGCGGGTGATCGGGATCGGCTTCCCATCGAGCTGGCCATCGCGGTTCTGGTGCTCCTCGTCCTCCTCGTGGTCTACCGCAGCGCGGTCACCATGTTGCTGCCGTTGATCACGATCGGCTTGTCCCTGGTGATCGCCCAGGCTTTGGTGGCGGGCTACTCGCTGGTGACCGGCTCGGGTGTCTCAAACCAGTCCATCGTGTTTCTCAGCGCGATCATGGCGGGCGCCGGAACCGACTACGCGGTTTTTCTCATCAGCCGCTATCACGACTACCTGCGTTCGGGGTTGGATTCCGACCACGCGGTCACCAGGGCAATGATCTCGGTCGGGAAGGTGGTCACGGCGTCCGCGAGCACCGTGGGAATCACTTTCCTCCTCATCAGCTTCGCGCGGATGGGGGTGTTCAAGACGGTCGGGTTCTCGGCGGCGATCGGGATCGGCGTGGCATACCTGGCCGCGATGACGTTGCTGCCGGCCATCGTGGTGATTGCCGGCCCACGCGGCTGGGTCAAGCCGCGACGCGAACTGGCCGCACCGTTCTGGCGGCGTTCCGGCGTCCGCATCGTCCGTCGGCCGGTCCTGCATCTGGTCGCCAGCCTCCTGGTATTGGCGATCCTGGCCGGCTGCGCAGCCTTCGTTCACTACAACTACGACGATCGCAAGGCCCTGCAGTCCTCGGCTCCCAGCTCCCTCGGATATGCCGCACTAGATCGGCACTTTCCCGTCAACGAGTCGATCCCGGAGTACATTTTGGTCCAGTCGCCGCACGACCTTCGCACGCCGCGGGCGCTCGCCGACCTGGAGCAGATGGCGCACCGGGTCAGCCAGCTGCCGAATGTGGCCGCGGTCAGCGGCGTCACCCGTCCCACCGGGAAGGTGCCGGAGCAGTTCCGGGCCACCTATCAGGCGGGTGCCATCGGCACACTTCTGGCCAGCGGGTCCACCCTGATCAACGACCACACCGGCGACCTGAACAGCCTGGTTGAAGGAGCCGGCACGCTGGCCGACAACCTCAGCCACGTGCGCGGCCAGGTCGACCAGCTCGCTGCCGGCGTGCGCGAGCTCGAGAACGCCTTCGCGGCGGCCAAGAACCAGTACAGCGGCGATACGCTGGTCAAAGAGGTCGACATCGCGGCCCAGCTCGTCGACCACGTCAACTCGCTCAGCAACGCCATGGGCTGGAACTTCTCGGCCGCCGAGAACATGTTCGGCTGGATCGGCCCGGTGCTGGCGGCGCTGCGGGGCAACCCGGTCTGCGATCTCAACGCGTCGTGCAGCGATACCCGCGCGACGTTGGAGCGACTGACCGGTGGGCGCGACCAGGCAGACCTCGACGCGATCAACGACCTGTCCCACCAACTGCAGGAGTATCCGGACAAACGGGCCCTCAAGGCCTCCACCGACCGCCTGCGCCATGCGCTGGCGAAGCTCGCCGGGGTGCTGAAGTCGATGGGGATGGACCAACCCGGCGGCTTGCAGGCAAACCTGAACAGCCTGCAAGGCGGCGCCGATCGCTTCGCCGGCGGCAGCCGCCGGGTGGCCGACGCGGTGGCGCAACTCGTCGACCAGGTCAAACGGCTGGGCGCCGGGCTCAGCGAATCGGCGGAGTTCTTGTTGTCGCTGAAAAACAACGCGGCACAACCGGCGATGGCCGGGTTCAACATCCCGTCGCAGCTGCTGCATCTGCAGGAATTCCAGAACGCCGCCAAGGTGTTCGTCTCGCCGGACGGCCACACGGTGCGGTACGTGCTGCAAACCAAGCTGAACCCGTTCAGCAACGAGGCCATGGACCAGGTGAACACGATCAGCGCGACGGCTCGGGGCGCTCAGCCGAATACCGCTTTGGCCGACGCCACACTTTCGATGGCGGGGTTCACCGTCGGTCTGAAAGACACGCGCGACTACTACGAGCACGACATCCGGTTCATCATCGCGGTGACCCTGATGGTGGTGCTGCTGACCTTGGCCGTGTTGCTGCGCGCGATTGTGGCGCCGCTGTATCTGGTTGCTTCCGTGGTCGTTTCGTACTTGTCGGCAGTGGGTGTGGGCGTGCTGGTGTTTCAGTTCCTGCTCGGCCAGGATTTGTATTGGAGCGTGCCGCCGCTGGCGTTCGTGGTGCTGGTCTCGGTGGGTGCCGACTACAACATGCTGCTGGTCTCGCGGATGCGCGACGGATCGCCGCGCAGCATGCGGTACGGCATCATCCGCACCCTGAGTTCGACGGGCGGTGTGATCACTGCGGCGGGTCTGATCTTCGCCGCGTCGATGGGCGGTCTGTTGTTCTCCAGCATCGGCACCGTGGTTCAGGGCGGCTTCGTGATGGGTGTGGGAATCCTGCTCGACACTTTCCTGGTTCGCACCGTCACGGTTCCCGCCCTGGCCGCTTTGGTTGGTCCGGCGAACTGGTGGCCGTCACGGTCCGGCACGCCGGGGCGCGGCCGGGTCAACGCTCGGTCGTGATGTGTGTGACACTGGATGGTCAATGGGGTCAGGGGTTGGGATGAGGAAACTGGTCGCAGGAGTCGCCGCGCTGGCAACTGTCGGCTTCACGACATGTTTCGGTGTCCACACCGCAGCGGCGGATGACACGCCCGTTTCGGGGCCGCCGACTCCGGGGGCACCCGGCGACCAGACCGCGTTCGCCCTCGGGGGCGCTCACGTTCTGGGCATCCCCTACGACGAGTACATCCGCCAGGAGGGTGCCCAGTGGTTCCCCGGCCAGCAGCGCGAAATCGTTCCCTACCCTGCGGGCCAGGTCCAGGGCCACGTGCTGGAGCGGCTGTTCCCGGGCATCGGCCGGCTCGGTGAGAACTTCCCCGGCCTCGGCCTGGACGGACCCAGCGTCGGCGAATCGGTCGACGTCGGAATAGACAACCTGGTTGCGGAGCTGAAGTCCGGCCGGCCCGGCACCGCGATCGGCCTATCCGAGGGCGGGTTCGTGGTCGACGGCGCGCAGGCCCGGCTCGCCGACGACCCCGCCGCTCCCCCGCCCGACACCTTGAACTTCGCCACCTTTGGTGACCCGATCGGCCGGCACGCCTTCGGGCAGAGCTTCCTGCGCGCCGTGTTCGGAGTCGGCAGCGTCGTTCCGGCACTCGACTACACGATGCCGCCCCCGTACGAAAGCCAGTACGACACTGACAGGTTCGTGGCCGCATACGACTCGATCGCAGATTTCCCCGACCGGCCGGACAACATGTTCGCCCTCGCCAACACCCTCATGGGCCTGGCCACGGGTCACACCGCGGTGGCGTTCACGAACCCGAGCATGGTGCCGCCGGGCAACATCAGGACCACGATCAACTCCAGGGGCGCCAGGGACACGACGATCATGGTCCCACAGAAGCACCTGCCGCTGGTCATGCCGTTGAAATACATCGGCGTCGAGGAGGACACGCTCGACAAGCTCGACGCGATCCTGATTCCCCGGGTGAACGCGGGATATTCGCGCAACGACGACCCGTCGACCGCACCCGTTCAGGTTGACCCCGTGCACGGCTTCGACCCCGCGGAGGTCACCGCGCCATCGAATCAGGCGACATTCGGCGGCGGTGCCGACCCGTTTTCGCAGATCCTCGCCGGCGCTCTGTCGGTGTTGTCCCACGGCGCAGGACAAGTCGACCACTGAACTCGATGCGACGCGGTGGACGGCTCGTGACGGACGTGATGTGAGGCCATGACGTCGATGTCTTCTCAGCCCCGATCCTCGATCCTTTCGATGCTGCATGGACGCGCCATCCTGCGGCCCGATGAGACAGCTTTCACCTTCACCGATTACGACCACGACTGGGCGGGTGTTCCGGAGAGCCTCACGTGGTCGCGGCTTTCCCGGCGGACGTTGAACCTGGCGCGCGAGCTCGAGCCGCACGGTTCGGTCGGGGACCGGGCGGTGATCCTTTCACCCCAGTCACTCGACTACATCGTGGCGTTCCTGGGATCAATTCAGGCGGGAAGGATCGCGGTCCCGCTGCCGCTCCCGAACCGCGGCGCGAGTGACGAGCGCGTCAGCGCAGTCCTCGGTGATACGTCGCCCGCAGTTGTTCTCACGACGTCCGCCGTCGCCGAGGACATCGCCGAATACGTTCACCGAGCGCGCCTGGATCCGAAGATCATCGAAATCGATGCGATGAATCTGGACGTTGACGTCGAAACACGCTCTCAGAAAACGGAATTACCCAGCATCGCCTATCTGCAGTACAGCTCGGGTTCGACCCGGCTTCCCACCGGGGCCATGATCTCGCACCGCAACCTCCAGGTGAATTTCGAGCAGCTGATGCGCGGCTTCTTCGCCGAATTCCACGTCGAAGTCCCGTCGACCACCACCTTCGTGTCCTGGCTGCCTTTTCACCACGACCTCGGTTTGATGATGGGAGTCTGCGCACCCATCCTGGGCGGGTACCGAGGCGAGCTGACGAGTCCGATCTCATTCCTGGAAAGACCGGCCAGGTGGATTGAGTCGTTGGCCGGGAATCCTCATGCTTTCTCGGCGGCACCCAACTTCGCTTTCGATTTGGCGGCCCGCAAGACGACCGACAGCGACCTGACCGGGCTCGACCTCGGCGGGGTGCTGGGCATCATCAACGGTGCCGAACGTGTCGAGCCCGCCACCGTGCGACGTTTCGTCGAGCGTTTCGCCCACGTCAATTTCCGGGACGCCATGGTGCGTCCCGGGTACGGCCTGGCCGAAGCAACCGTCTTCGCGGCAGCCGGCATCTGGAGCGAGTCATCGAGCGCGGTATACGTCGATGCCGACGAGTTGTCCGCCGGCCGTGTACGGCAGTGCGCGGCCGGGAAGGGCACGGCGCTGGTCACCTACAAGGTGCCGCGGTCACCTTCGCTGCGGATCGTCGACGGCGACGCCGGCCGCGAGTGCCCCCCCGATGTGGTGGGTGAGATCTGGGTGCACGGCCCCAACGTCGCCGAGGGCTACTGGCGCAAGCCCCCCGAGGAGCAGCGCTGCTTCGGAGCCAAGCTCGCCAGCCCCTCACCCGGCACGCCGAACGGCCCCTGGCTGAGAACCGGAGACCTGGGTTTCATCTTTGCCGGTGAGCTGTTCGTCGTCGGACGCATCAAGGATTTGCTGGTCATCCGAGGACGCAATCACTACCCCGAGGACATCGAGGCGACGGTGCAGAAAATCACGGGAGGCCGGGTCGCGGCGATCTCGGTTCCGGTGAACGGCACCGAGGAGCTGGTCATCGTCGTCGAACTCAAGAAGCGAGGCGACTCCGACGACGAGGGGCGGCGCTGGTTCGCCGGCCTCAAGAGCGACGTCACCGCCGCGGTTTCCCATGGGCACGGGGTGAATGTCGGGGATCTCGTGCTGGTGTCGCCCAAGTCGATTCCGACCACGACGAGCGGCAAGATTCGGCGTGCCGCCTGCCTCGAGCAATACCGATCAGACGGCTTCGTCCGACTGGACGCCTGAGAAGGCCCCGGCCGGCCAGCACGCCCGGCTCGCGTTCCCGCGAGCCGGGGTGCACATAATGACTTCGATCGCACCGGCAAAGGAGCCCCGATGAGCACGACGAGCACGGACCGTCCCTTACGCGTCATCCAGTGGACGACGGGCAACATCGGCCGCCGCTCGTTGCACGCCATCATCGGCCGACCCGACATGGAGCTGGTCGGGGTGTATGCCCACGGCGCGGACAAGGTGGGCATCGACGCCGCCGAGCTTTCCGGCTGGCCCGAACCGACCGGCGTGCGCGCGACCAACGACATCGACCAGCTGCTAACCCTGAATGCCGACGCTTGCTGCTACAACCCGTTATGGCCCAGCGTCGACGAATTGGTGCGACTGCTGGAATCGGGTGTCAACGTCTGCACCAGCGCGGCGTGGATCACCGGTGCCAAGCAGACCCCGCCGGATCGGAAGCGCATCCTCGACGCGTGCGAACGGGGGCGGTCGACGATCTTCGGCAGCGGCGCCCACCCCGGGATGACGAACATGGTCGGCATGGTGCTGTCGGCCTCCTGCGAGCGGGTCGACGAGATCCGGATCACCGAGTCGGTGGATTGCTCGACCTACGAATCGGCGGAAACGCAGACGGCGATGGGCTTCTCTCAGGATCCCGAAACCCCGGGACTGGCTGAACACGTGCGGCGCGAGAGTGAAGTCTTCGCCGAATCGGCGGCGATGATGGCCGACGCAATCGGCGCGAAGCTGGACAAGATGACCTTCGACGTCAGGTTCACCGCGGCCACCGGAGACTCCGATCTGGGATTCATGACGATTCCGGCGGGAACGGTCGCCGGGGTCTACGGATACCACCGGGGCTGGGATGGCGACCGCAACATCGTCAGCGTCGGCTTCAACTGGACGATGGGCAACCACGTCGCGCCGCCCAAACCCCTGGAGCACGGGCACGTCATCCAGGTGTTCGGGCGCCCCAACATGCGCACCGTGCTGCGCTGCCTGCCGCCGAAGGACTGGACCGAGCCCGGGTTCATGGGCCTGGGGATGATCTACACCGCGATGCCGGTGACCAACGCGGTGCCGGCGGTGGTGGCGGCGCGCCCTGGCATCGTGACGCTCGCGGACCTGCCGCCGGTCACCGGCCGAGTGGCGCGCTGACCCTATGCCGTTCGCCACACCAAACAGGCCCGGAGGAACGATTGCGTGCTCTACAGTTTACAATATTTAGCTGAGCAAATATTGTGGCTCGTCGGAGATATCGAGCCTTCCGTTCGGCCGGACGACGGGGCCTTGCAGCGGTGAGTGAAAGGCGGTGACATGAGAGCGGTTTCCATCGGCGGGTACCTCAAACGGGCGTGGATCCCCCTCGTGCTGGTGGTCGTCCTGAGCGTCTCGGGACTGGTGGTGTCGCGGCTGCACAGGATTTTCGGTTCGCAGGACCTCAACGCCGGCGCCGGCGCGGGCATCGAGATCGTGCAGTTCAACCCCAAGGTCGTCACCTACGAGATCACCGGACCGTCCGGGTCGACCGCCAACATCAACTACTGGGACGCCGACGCCAACACGCACCAGGTCAACGGGGCGCCGTTGCCGTGGTCGTACACCCTGTCCACGACCCTGCCCGCGGTCAGCGCCAACATCATGGCCCAGACTGACGCCGACC
>NZ_JBYCKY010000893.1:0-1081 GCF_057473605.1 Mycobacterium sp. TH-M82
GCATCCGGATGCGGATGCCGGTGCCCGGGTACCCGGACTACAAGGTGTTCTGGTCCACCGCCGGGCCGCGAATCGAAGCGGTGTTCCCGCATCCCACTGCGTGAACTGCTCCGGTGTGACGACGAGAAAACTCTCACCCTCACACTCTGCGCGCCCGAAGGGATTCGAACTCCCAACCTTCTGAAGTAGGTGACCTAACCGCAACCGTCCGGCAATGTCCGCTATCGTGTCGTGTCACAACAGGATACGGGATTGTGCGTCTGTTGCGACATGGCCGAATCCCCCGAATTTCGGTGCGTTTGTATGGCTCTACTGACATGAATGTGGATGACCTCGACCACCGCCTCAACCCGTGAGGCCCGGGCCACCGCGCTTGTGGGACGCCACCCAACGCATACCGGCGGACAGCTCCGCCATAGTTCTCGCGGCACCTGGGCAGTCCGTGTCGACGAGTTTGGCCAGCGTCTGATCCTCGGTCAGCCTCGGGTTGTGCTCCACAACAGTTTGATGCACCTGACGCATTTCACGCGGGAACTCGCATGCCAGAAGACACAGAACCTCATCCGGGACCATCAGCTTCGCACCGGACCGGCGAACCGCCTCGACGGGAAAGTCTTTGGTGTTGTTCGTGCAGAGGATGTCCGCCTGCGCCGCGTACGCGGCGGCGAGAACGTGTGCGTCGTCGGGGTCCGGTAGCCCCAGCTCGTCGAACACCGCGACGTCGGCTGGCGTCACATCGATCGACGCGTCGGGGAAATGCCGCTCCAGAAGGCCCCGAAGACGCTGATGCGCATCGTGGTTCCCGTACTTGCGGGTCAAAGTCCTGGTCAGGTCGTCGAGTATCTTCGCACTCCATCGAACGTCGATGAGCCTGCGCCCGTGGGCATACACCAGGTAATCGCGCACGGTGCGCGACCACAGCACATCGGTGTCGGTGAGGACGACACGGCGCATCTACTCGAAAATCCCAGCCGCGTTCTGCGCGGCGGCGAACTCGTCGGACTGAGCAAGGCGCTCTTGGGCTTCGTGGTCACAGAACGCGGCTATCGCGTGCGCCGGGACACGCCAGTGTGCCCCGACC